>NZ_ALPM01000050.1:33746-38033 GCF_000294595.1 Arthrobacter sp. TB 23
CGCTGGCCCTGGTACTGGCCGCGCCAGTGGTCGCCGTCGTCGTGCCCGTCGGAGGACTCACCAGCCGCCTGCTGGACGCTGCGACGTTACGCGAGATGGACGTCAGCCGCCTGATTGAGGCGATTGGGGCCACGCTGGGACTCGCCGCAGCCGGGGCCGTCGCAGCAGTGGTGTTGGCCCTCCCCATCGCCGTCCTGGCCGCACGCTATCGTGGGCGCCTGATCGCGGCAGTCGAGGCGGTCGGGTTCCTGGGGCACGCGCTCCCCGGCATTGTGGTGGGTCTGTCGCTGGTGTTTTTCGCGCTTGGGGCGGTCCCAATCCTGTACCAAACCGTAGTGGTGCTGATCTTCGGATACGCGGTCCTGTTCATGCCGAAGGCTATCGGCACCATGCGCAACGGGATAGCCGCGGTGCCGGAAAACCTGGTTGACGTGTCTCGAATGCTGGGGTTGTCCCCGCTGCAGACCTGGTGGCGGGTGACCGCGCGGCTGGCGCTGCCCGGTATCGGGGTTAGCGCGCTGCTGGTAGCCATCTCGGTCATGAAAGAATTGCCTGCGACGCTGCTGTTGCGCCCCACCGGCACCGCCACCCTCGCGACAGAACTGTGGTCCAGGACCACAGTGTTCGAGTATGGGGCTGCCGCACCCTACGCGGCCACCCTGGTGCTGCTCGCCGCCGTCCCGGCGGTGGTGCTTTCTGGATTCCGGGGCGTAGCGAAGGAGGACTTGTGAGCTGGGTAGTCATTGATGGGCTGAGCGTTGCCTACGGGGGCACGACGGTGCTCGACGGCGTGCACCTGGAGATCCCGAGGGGATCGCTCACCGCTGTCCTGGGCCCGAGCGGTTGTGGCAAAACCACCCTGCTGCGAGCCATCGCCGGATTGCTCCCGGCGGCGGGTGGAACCATCCGGGTGGGCGAGAATCTCCTCTCTTCTCCTACGGTCCAACGGGCGCCCGAGAAGCGGGGCGTCGGCTGGGTCCCGCAGGACGCCTCACTCTTCCCTCACCTGACGGTCGGCGAGAACATCGGTTTCGGGTTGAAGCGGAGCGCTGGCCGGTCCGGGCGGATCGCGGACCTCGCCGCGATGGTGGGCCTCGGCGAACTGATCGACCGGGCACCATCCCAGCTTTCCGGCGGCCAGGCGCAACGGGTGGCACTCGCCCGGTCCCTCGCACCACGGCCCGATCTGGTGCTCCTCGATGAGCCGTTCGCTGCCCTGGACCCCCAACTCCGGTCAACCCTTCGCCGGGAGGTCGCGGACCTGTTGCGAGGCCAAAGCAACACCAGCCTGCTCGTCACCCACGACCAGGAGGAGGCGTTGTCCCTGGCCGACTATGTTGCGGTGATGCGGGAGGGCCGGATCCTCCAGTGGGGCACGCCCCACGAAGTGTATGAGCGCCCGATCAGCCGCTGGGTGGCAGCCTTCGTCGGGGACACCGTGGAAATGGATGGTTTGTGGGCCGGCGGCCGGGTGCAGTGTGCCCTGGGGCTGGTGGAGGCCGAGATGGCCGACGGCAGCGAACCGGTGGACGGTTCACCGGTGTGCGTCATGCTCCGCCCGGAATGGTTGGATGTGACGGCTGGCGGGACGGATGCGACAGTCACCGCAGTGTCCTACGCGGGCCACGATGCCCTGGTCGGTCTCGAGTTGCCGTCCGGCTTCACCGTGCGCGCACGGGTCGCCGCCCCCGATCTGCCGCGCCGCGGGGACCGGGTGACGGTGGGCATCAGGCACCGGGCGCTGGCCTATCCGGTCGTTTCGGCCTCAGTGCCGACGCCCGCGGTCACCCGGTAGGCGGCTTCCAGAATCATCCACGCCTGCAGCTGCGTCGACAGCTCGGAGCCCCGGGTGCCAGCGTCGGCCCCGGTTCCTGCCGGGAATTCCAGCACACCCGCCGCAGGAGAACGACGGCGGCCGGTGCCGCCGCGGGCCGTCGTCCCCTGCGCCGTCTTCCCCTTCGGCGCTGGCGTCCCGTCAGGTACAGTCCGTCCGGACCACAGCGTCTCGGCCGTCGTCGTCACCAGTGCTCCGGCGGTGCGCCGTGTCGCGGACGGCAGGGCGGGGGTCGCAGCAGCGACAGCCAGGTAGCGGGCCAGAATTCCGGTGAACAATCCGCCGTCGCCCCCACCATGGGTCCGCAGCACACCGTCGTGCGTCAGCTGCTTGTCGACGGCGACGATCAGGTCTTCAGCACTGGACAGGTTATCCGGCCCACCGAGTTCCAGGAGGGCACCAAGCACGGGCCCCTGGTTATAGGTGTAGATGGTTGGTATCAGCCTCTCGCGTCCGCCAGCGACCCGGATACCGTCCTGGAATAGCCCGGTCCGGGGATCCTGCAGGCGACCCTGCAGCCAGTCGACCAGCTCCTGGGCCCGGACCGTATCGCCTCGCCGGGCGAACAACAGGGCGGCGGGTCCCGTGGCCGGGGTGTTCTTGAAGTCACGGTCGGTGTTCCAGTACAGCCCGCCGCCGAGCTCGGGGGTGTGCGCAGACCGAAGCGCCCGCATCAGAGGCGAGCCGGGATGTCCACCGCCGCGCCCCAGCTGACGGAACCGATCGGCGGCGAGCGCAAGCCACGCCATATCGTCGTAATAGGAGTTGGTCCAGCGCAGTCCGTTGCGTAAGTAGATGCTCCGGAGCAGCCGGTGTGCCGTGACAGCCTGCTTTTCGGCGGCACACTCATCGGATTCGCGCAGGGCCGCATCCACCAGTGCGTCAAGGTAGTGAGCCTGCCACCAGTAGTGCCAGGGGGACAGTCCGCGCCCGGGAGGAAAACGCACGGCGCCGAGGTGGGTGCCCGGCAGACCCCACAGCCGATGACCGAATCTGGACCCCACGGATTCAGCTGCGGCCCGAGCCCGCAACCCGGCTGTACGGACCGGGTGTTCCTCCCGCGAATTGAGCATAAAACCACCCTAGCCGGACAGCGCGGTACAAGTATTGAGCAATCTGCCAATTCCCGGCCACCCCGGATGCAGTATGGGCTACGTCACAGTAATGTTTAGTGGGCATCAGGTTCCATCCCAGTACCAAATGGCGGCAAATCGCCCAATGGCACCAACTCGAGGAGACGTCATGGACATCAACCACACTGTGGCCCTGATCACCGGAGGAGCCTCCGGCCTGGGACAGGCCACTGCCAGGCAACTGCACGGCGAAGGCGCCACCGTGGTGCTGGTGGACCTGCCCCAGTCGGCCGGCGCCGAGTTCGCTGCCGCGCTGGGCGACCGGGCCGTGTTTGCCCCGGCAGACGTCACCGATCCAGCACAGGTCCAGGCTGCGGTCGATACTGCTGTTGCGCTCGGCCCGCTTCGCACAGTGGTCAACTGCGCGGGGATCGCCACCCCCGGGAAGGTCCTCGGACGTGACGGGGTACTTCCCCTGGAGCAGTTCACCAAGGTCATCAACATCAACCTGATCGGCACCTTCAACGTGATCCGGTTGTCCGCGGAGGCGATGGCAGCAACCGATCCCGTGACACCGGAGGACGGCTCGGCTGAACGCGGGGTCATTGTGAACACCGCGTCAGTCGCAGCGTTCGACGGTCAGATCGGCCAGCCAGCCTATGCCGCCTCCAAGGGTGCCGTCGCCGCGATGACCCTGCCCATCGCGCGTGAACTGGCCCGGTCGCTGATCCGGGTGGTCACCATTGCACCCGGGATTTTCGAGACCCCAATGATGTCGGGGCTGCCCCAGGAGGCGCAGGATTCCCTCGGCGCCCAGGTCCCTCACCCGTCCCGGCTCGGCAAGCCCGCCGAGTACGCAGCCCTCGTCTCCCACATCGTGCAGAACCAGATGCTCAACGGCGAAACGATTCGCCTCGACGGTGCCATCCGGATGGCGCCGAAATAGCTGCCCAGCGCAGCCCAGAAAGGAACAGCTCAATGGAGAGCACCCTCCCCTCCGCCGATTTTATGGGCTTCGAATCCCTCCTCAGCCCCACCGAAAGCGCCAAACTCGACGACGTCCGTGACTTCCTCGCCAAAGAGGTCGCTCCGTCGGCGGAGGAGTGGTGGAACCGGGCCGAGTTTCCCATCGAGGTGCTGCCCAAACTCGCCGCATTGAACCTGAGCACGCCCGTCCAACAGGGGTACAGCTACCTCTTCGGCGGCATGGTCATCGCTGAAATGACCCGCGCAGACACGTCCCTGGCCACGTTCTTCATGGTGCACCACGACCTGTTTGTCGAAGCATTGCACGAGTTCGGGTCCGAAGATCAGAAGGCCCGTCTCCTCCAGGACGCGATGGACCTGAAGATTACCGGCGCGTTTGCGCTCACCGAGCCG
>NZ_ALPM01000051.1:0-7156 GCF_000294595.1 Arthrobacter sp. TB 23
CGGGAGGCCTGTCCACGACGGCCACGCGCGACGGCGACACCTGGGTCCTCAACGGAGCCAAACGCTGGATCGGGAACGGGACCTTCTGCGACTACATGCTGCTCTGGGCCAAAGACACCGCCGACGGAAGCATCAGGGGCTTCATCCTGGACGCAACACTGCCGGGGATAACCCGCACCCGGATCGAGAACAAGATCGCGTTGCGCACCGTCCAAAACGCCGACATCGTGCTCGACAATGTGCGGGTCCCCGAAGCGGACCGGTTCGCCGGTATCAGTACCTTCGCCGATACCCGTCGGCTGCTGCGTGGCTCCCGGATCCTCGTCGGCTGGCAGGCGGTGGGCCAGCAGCTGGCCGCTTTCGACGTCGCCCGCCAATACGCGGTGGAGCGCCACCAGTTCGGTCGCCCCATCGGCGGTTTCCAATTGGTGCAGGACCAACTGGTGCGGATGCTCGGCAACACCACGGCCAGCCTGGGGATGATGGCGAGGGTGGCCCAGCTGCAGGAGGACGGCGGAGGGGACATGCCGCAGGCAGCGCTGGCCAAGGCCTACACCACCGCACGAATGCGGGAAACCGTTGCGCTGGGACGCGGGATCCTCGGCGGCAACGGCATCACCACCGACTTCCGGATGGGCAAGATCTTCGCCGACGCCGAGGCAATCTACACCTATGAGGGTTCCTATGAAATCAACACCCTCATTGTCGGTCGGGCGATCACAGGGCTTTCGGCGATCAACTAGAAGACTGAACTTGTCCCATCTGGTACCTGAATCACATCGGGCAGTCACTGTGGGTCGCCACCCTGCTTAGGTGGATCGTCAACGACACAATGAAGTCCCAGAGCCCCGATCCGAGGCTCGAACTAGGGACTTGATCCGGAAGTCGTCCTCGTGCCCAAAGCAGGGGTGCGGTTCGCCGTCGATCATCAGAAGCTTGTCACTATCGCCGAACGCGCCGCCGGCTGGGAAAGCAGCGCTTGTTCCCGACGCGTCGGGGATCGGCTCCACCGAAGACCTGGTGACCGCCCCACATGAGGACCGCGGCTAGAGGGCCAGCGGTGGCAGACTGGGGGGATGCCCTCGTTCCGTGCCCAACTCGACATCATGGGATTGCTCCCCGGCCATCCACCGGAGGCGGTGATGGATTCCGCTACGGCCGCTCTGGGGGCGGCCCACCTGGTGGAAGCAAAGCAGCTGGACGTGGTGGCGGGAGTGCCTCGGATCACACTCCGGTTCCTGGTCGAGGAAACCGACTACGAGACCGGGGCGCGGCAGGCAATCAGCGCTGCAGTGAACATGCGCCACGCAGTGGAGCGGGTGGCTACAGTTGGGATCCTGCGGGTTCTCCGTCGTCGTAGAAATCGATGGGAGCGACTGTAGCCATCTGTCGTGCGCGCAACTCACGACGGTAGGCGTGGTCCACCCGGTGCCGCCGCGATCCGGCAGAGATGATCAGGAAGAAGACACCCAGCCCGGCAGCGAAGGCCACGGGGGTTGATTGCAGGTCGCCGAACAACCGCTCGGGCACTATCAGCGTCACTCCCCAGACCACAGCCATAGCGACGGCGATCCGGCCACGATCCGTCATGCACACGGCCATCGCCGCCAGAATGAGCAGGATGACTCCGATCAGGGCCCAACGCTGGGCGCCCCACCCCAGCCAGTCGACTTCCAGGACCGTCAGCACCGCTCCGGTGTGGACCACTGCGGTGACCCCAGCCCAGCCGAGGAACAGCCCGAGCGGGACGTCCACGAGGGCAGCCTCAGTCCTGGTCTGCGCCGGGTAGCGGTTGAGCCACCGCAGGGCGCCGAGCAGAAGAACCACCAGCAGCCAGATCAGCACCAGGCTCGCCGTCGCGTTGGCCTGCTGGAGGGTGAGCGCCCACGCAAGTGTGACGAGCAGCGAAGCCACGACCAGCCAGCCAAGCACCCGGTGCCGGGGGCTACGCCGTTGGGACGGCAGCCACTGGTGCGCGGTGTAGCCGAGCAACCCGGTCCCGATCACCAGCCACAAATAGGGTGCAGGGAAGGCGGGTGAGACCAGCGTCGCCGCGGGATCGAATGTCCCCAATGAAGCCTCCCGGATATCCGGTCCGCCGAAGGCGCCTGCGGCATTGGCGGTGCCCAGAGTCAATCCAATCACCACCATTGTGACTGCGATCCGCCTGACCAGGTCCGGGTCCCACGACCTGACACTCTGAATGACGGTGCTGCTGCCCCGCGCTGCTCGGCGAGCAGCAGCACGGGACGCGCTCCGTCGTTCCCCCGCGGGCGGCCGGGGGCCGGCATCGGGTGCAGGGGCAGCGATCGAGCCCGGGGCGTGCTCGGCCGTCGGCCCACTGGCTAATCCGATTTTGGGGCGGCCAGCCCGCAGGCGCTCCAACGCGGGAGACACCTGACCGTGTCCGGTTTCGTCCGAGGAGGAGTGCGGCTCCCGGGAATCCTGCGCCGCGGCTGGCGAACTAGTCGGTTTGTTCGGCAGTCGGGGAACGGGCGGGGTCGGGGTGCTCATTAGTGGTTTTAACCTTCCGGCGTTGCTTGAGCGCGAGGAATGCGGCAATGACAAGTCCCACCAGCGTACCTACACCCATTCCCAGGAGGGCACTGACCCACAACGGGAAGCCT
Organism: Arthrobacter sp. TB 23; assembly: GCF_000294595.1. Taxonomy (NCBI): domain Bacteria; kingdom Bacillati; phylum Actinomycetota; class Actinomycetes; order Micrococcales; family Micrococcaceae; genus Arthrobacter; species Arthrobacter sp. TB 23. Next base: position 2,628 of record NZ_ALPM01000051.1, read on the forward strand.
GTGGTGACGTCCGTGATATACCCGAGCATCACCAGCCAGGAGGCCCAAAGGATGCCCCCGACGGCGGCGCACACGAGGAAGGGGCGGATCGGAAGATTAGCGATGCCTGCCGCCGCGACGCCCGCAGAACGGCCAGCAGGAAGGAACCGGAGGGCAATGAGCCCGGCGTAAGTCGGTGACTTCCCGGCCTTTTCCACGGCGCCCCGGATGCTCCGATGGATGCTGCGCCCCCACTTGAACTTGTCCAACCACGAGGTCAGGCGGTTGCGGAACAGCAGGTACAGGATGATATCGCCCAGCCAGCTTCCCAGGGTGGCCGTCAACAGGGCGACGGGCAGCAGCAGGGCACCTTCGGACGCCATGGTGCCCGACGCGATTACCAAAAATTCGGAGGGCACAGCTGGAATGAACACGTCGATCACCACGATGACGAAGGTCAGAGGATGGAACAGCGGTGACCATGCTCCGAGATCGGTGAGGTCCACCGTCCCAATCTACAGGGGTCCTGCGGGGTGCGGTCTAGAGCAGGGAACCGCGTTAGGCGAAGTTCTGGAGCTGTAGCTCGCTGTCGAACCGCCGGGGGGTGCCGCTGAGCGGGTCATTGAACTCGATACTCTTGGCCAGCAACTGGAGCGGCCTGGTGTAATCGTCGGGTGCCTGAGGGTGCAGTACCGGGTAGAACGGGTCGTTGATGATCCCGAGCCCCAGCCCCGCCATGTGCAGTCTAAGCTGGTGGGTTTTGCCGGTATGCGGGGTGAGCCGGTAACGTCCGCACCCGTCCCGTTCTTCGACCAGGCTGACCAGGGTTTCAGTGTTGGGTTCACCGGCCACCTCCTGCGCCAGCAAATAGGTGCGGCTCTTGACGATCCGGCTGCGCACCACCCGCGGATGGTCCATCAGGTCCAGGGCCGGGTCCACCGGCGCGGCGGCCTCATACTCCTTGGAGATCAGCCGGTTCTCGAACAGCAGCTGGTAGTTCCCCCGAGTCGCCGGATTGGTGGAAAACAACAGAATTCCCGCCGTCAGCCGGTCCAAACGGTGCATGGGGATCAGATCGGGGAGGTCCAGCTGAACGCGCAACCGCACCAGCGCCGACTCGGCCACGTACCGGCCGCCCGGAGTGGTGGGAAGGAAATGGGGTTTGTCCACCACCAGCAGGTTGTCGTCCTGGTGCAGGATGTTCACCTCCACGGGCAGGCGTTCCTCAACCGGCAACTCGCGGTAGTACCAGACGAAGGTGTGCTCGGCGAGCGGGGTGGTCCGGGTCAGCCGCTCCCCGTTCAGTGCGACCACCTCACCGCGGTCGAAGCGGGCGGCGATGCCCTCGGGATCCACATGGTCCCACCGGTCCAGAATGTAGTCGAGTGCGGTACCCCACGGGCCCTCAGCGGGCAGGCGCAACCGGGTGGCGTTGACACCGTTGCGGACAGGAAGCGGGGATTGCATCACCTATCAAGGGTACGCGCTAGGGGCAGCCCACTATCTTGTACAGGGCTGCATCACCTTCCCGGTCTACCAGCTCGAAGCCAGCGCTGGGGGAGAGGTCCCTGAGGCCGGAGAACACCGGTGCGTCCCCGCCATGGACCGAGTCGGTTCCGAAGTCCAGGACAAAGGTTGTGTTGGTGCTGCGTACAGCCGCGCAGACCTCAGGGTTTTCCCGCATGGTGTCCAGCTCGTCAAAGATGAGCCTGGCCTCGGCTGTAGCCGGGCTGGTCCCGAAGGGCAGGAGGGATCTCCGGCCAGCGAACGCATAGTTGAGAGCCGCCCCGGTCAGCGGCTGGCCCGCAATCACCGCGTCGGCGGGGACGTGCTCGGGTAGGCGCTGCAGCAACGCCAGCTCGTCCGAGGTCAGCAACCGGGACTCTTCGGTATACCGGTAGTGGTAGGCGGCCTCGCTGACCGCCCGCTGCACCGCAAACAGCGGCGCCACCGCCAACCCAATGACCACCAGCACGGCGGTCACCAACGGCACAAACCAGACGGGCTCCGGGGCACTGCGGGTCGAGCGGACCCGCCGCGCCGTCTGGATCAGGGAACCGGCCAGCGCGACGCCTCCGATGCTGGCCACCAGCATCCCCGCCGGGGCGAGCATCGCACTGATCCGGAAGTAGTCGTTGTACCAGACCCCCGCGACGATCCACCGGAGGGTGGGTGCTTCCTGCCAGCTGCCGACGACGAATAGCGTGCCGGCCACCAGATACATGACGATCACCCACCGATGGCTGCGCAGATACAGCACGACGGCGGCTCCCACGGCGGTAAGGATCGCGGCCAGGAGAGCTATCGGTCGGCCAAGCGGTCCGTGGAACACCACTTCCGAAATGGCTCCACCGGCATCGCCCATCTGGTCCCAGTTGGTGGACCGGGCGGGGCGCACCGTCATCCACAGGACCGCAGAGAGCGCCACGAACGTGACCGTGCCCGCGGCCACCGCCAGTCGTCGTCGGCCGCGTTCGGACCGGAACCGGGCGTACGCCACCGCGAGGATGGCTGGCGCGGCCAGCGCCAGGAGGCTCAGAAGGGACGAGGGGTGGGCCAGGAGCAGGCCGGGCAGCAGGCCCAGCAACAGCAGGAGGCTCCCGAACCATCTGAGGGGCACCTCGGTGCCCGCCCCCACGAGCTGGATCACTACCCCCAGTGCTGCCGGGAGAATCGCGATGGACAGCATGAAGGGGTAGACCACCCCGAACTCCAGCAGCAGATAGGGGAAGGAACTGTAGGCGGTGGACAGCACGGCGGCGACCAGCAGGGGCATGGTTCGCTCCCCGGTGAGGCGGCTGACCAGGAAAAGGCAGCCCAGACTCCAGATCCCGGTGATCAGCACCAGATTGGCCACGTTGATGGCAGCGGTCAGTGGAATGCCAGCGGTCGCCATGACCAGTGACACCACCGCATGCCAGCCGGCCGGATAGAACGTGCCTTCCCGGCTTCCCAGATAGCCCAGGGTCAGCGATGACGAGTTGCCGGTTTCGGAGATGTAGCGCAGGGCGTTGAGATGGAAAATGTTGTCGTGGGATTGGGCGATGTTCTCCGGCACGCCGAACATCCAGAACATCCACGCCGCCACCGGCACCGCAGCGACCGCCCACGCGATGAGGACCGGCGCCCAACGGGCCAGCGGTTCAGCATTCGCGACTTCGCCGTGGATCAGTTGCCCGAAGCTGCGGCGCAGCAGCCACAACGCGGCGCCAACCGTGACGGTGACGGCCAGCACCGGTGCCAGCGACCAATCAACACCAGCGAGGGCAGCGACCTCGGCGGACACTACCACCGCCGTGATACTGAACGGTCCGGCCAGGGCCAGCAGAGTCAACCGGCGCAACCCCAGCGCCGCACCCCAGGCCAGCCCGGGCCCGAAGACCACGAGGATGGCGACCGCAAACGCCGGCAGGGTTTCCGCCCAACTCATAGGTCCCCTCGGGTTGTGGTGGATGACGTCATTGGGCGGCGGTCGGACTGGCTGGCTGACAATACGGACAGTAGTACAAATCCCGCAATTCCAGGGCGTTGTCCCCGAGCTGTTCCAGGGTCACCCTGGTGCCGCACCGCAGGCAGCCGCGGTGCTCCCGGCCATAGACCCACAGCGTGTCGCCCCTCAGATTGCCGGTGGTGGCTCGAGTGGACCGTGCCTTGTTTGCTTCCAGCAGCTTCTTCGCCAGTGCCACCATCCGCGGCAGGTCCCTGACCCCAGCGACCGGGGTCAGAGGGTGCACCCCGGCGAGGAAACACAGCTCACATCGATACACGTTTCCGATGCCCGCAAGGTTCCGTTGATCCAGCAGGGCCAGCCCAATCGGCCGGTCGGGCTGCGACAGCAAACGACGCAGCACCTCGTCGGGGTCCCAGCCCGGCCCCAGCAGGTCAGGGCCCAAATAGCCCACAGCTTCATCCTCACCGGACCGGGGGAGGACCTTCAGTAACCCCAGTTCGAATCCGACGGCGGCGGACTCGGGCGTTTCGAGAATGCAGCGTGCCTTGAATGCCGGACGGCGCCATTTGGCGCCCTTCGGGTAGATATGCCACAGGCCTTCCATCTTCAGGTGCGAGTGGATGGTCCAGCCGTCGTCGCCCCCCACCCGGATCAGCAGGTGCTTTCCACGCGCCACCACGTTCTGCACCGTCTCGCCCGTGAAGTCGACGGTCGCGAAGCGGGGGACCCGGATGTCGCAGCGCGTCAGCGTGCGGCCGGCCAGGGCCGCATTCAGTTCCCGGGCGGCGCGCCAGACGGTATCTCCCTCAGGCACGGATCCTCAGCCCTCTCGGGGTGGAGTAGAACCCTGCAGCGGTCAGGGCGCGGCCCACCTCCGAGTCCAGGACCGGCTCGCCGTTGACCTTTTCGATTGCCATTTTCTCGGCCGCCCCACGCCGGATGATCGCTACCAACGCGGCCGCGGCGGCGTGCAGGGCCGCCGAATCGTCGGTGAACGCCAGGACAGTCTTGCCGCCCCGCTCCACATAGAGGGCGAGCCGCCCGTCCTGCAGGATCACCAGCGCTCCGGCCTTCCGGCCAGGGCGGTGCCCGCCGTCGG
>NZ_ALPM01000051.1:7165-38893 GCF_000294595.1 Arthrobacter sp. TB 23
CGGGCCACGCCAGCGCCGCACCATAGGGGTTCGCCGGGTCGGTCGCGGCGAGGGCAATCGAGGACCGCACGACGGTGGGGTCCTCACCCGGGCGGCGTTCCTGCTGGGCGTCGGCTCCGAACGAGCGCAACCGGTCCACTGTCGCGGGGACGGCGAACTGGGCGGCGCCGAGGTGTTCGATGAAGTATCCGCGCCGGCACCTGCCCATTTCCTCAAGCCGGGCCAGGACTTTGTACTGCAGTCCGAACCCGCCGGGGGTACCTTCGCTGCCCACCGACCCGCGGGTGACCACCCCGTACCGGTCGAGCAGCAGTTCGGCTGTGGCATGGGCGTGGACGGTGGTTTCGGTCTCGACCTGCGGCAGCACCGTCCAGCGGCCGGCCGCCATGGGAGGGGTGCTGCGCTGGTAGCCGCGGACGCCGTCGTCGTTACCCTTGACCCGCATTGACGACCCGGTCAGGGACGCACCGGGCGCCCGGCCGAGCCGTCCGACCCGCGATGACCGGGCGCGCGGCGGGGCGGCGCGCTGCTTGTGGGCGGTTTTGCCGCCGGCCAGCAGACTCCGCACGGGGGTGAAGGTGTCGTTACTGATCCGGCCGCCCCACACCAGCTCCCAGAGTGCGGTGACCACCTCGGAATCGTTCCGTGGCGCCTCGGAGTCGAGCGACTCGACCAACTGCCTGAAGAAGTAGGCGCCACCCCGGTCCAGGAGCTCCAGGAGGTTCAGTTGCAGGGCGGATGGTTCGAACACCGGGTCGGGTCTGAGGGTGAGTGGTGCGTTCTCGGCCAGGTGCAGGGCAATCCACCCGTCGTTGCCGGGCAGCGACCCGGCCCCGGACCAGACCACCTCCCCGGTGGCGGTCAGCTCGTCGAGCATCGCCGGCGTGTAGTTGGCGACCCGTGAGGCGAGGATGAGCGGCTCCCACGCCGACGCCGGAATGGGAACCCCCGAGAGTTGGTCGACCACGGTGGCCACCCCGTCCAGCCCGCGGAGGGAGGAACCGACGTGCTGCCAGGCGGGAAGGAACCTGCCGTAGGCTGCGGGGTCCACCGGTTCCACTTCCTGCCGCAGCGCGGCCAGGGACCGACGGCGGAGCCGACGCAGCACCTCGACGTCGCACCATTCGCTGGGCGCCGCAGTGTGGGAGGACGCGGGGGTGTTCTCGGGGAGTGAGGCAACCGGGCGGAACTCACCTTCGACCACCCGGCCGTCTGCGGCGAGGCGCTGCAGGGCAGTCAACACCACGGCGACCCCCAGGCCCAGGCGCTGCGCCGTTTCGGCGGCGGTGAACGGTCCATGGGTGCGGGCGTAGCGCCCCACGAGGTCTCCCAGCGGATCCGCCATCGGTTCGATGAAGGCCAGCGGGATGCCCATCGGCAGTGGGACCCCCAGCGCGTCGCGCAGGCGGGCAGCATCCTCGACAGCCGACCAGCGTTCCTCGCCGGCGATGAAGACCTGCAGCGCCCGGTTGGCCTGACCGAGTTGCAGGAGCAGCGACCCCACCTGTTCGACAGCTGGGGTAGCGACGGACTCCTCAGGAGGCTGGAACCGGTCAGCTACCTCCTGCGTGGTGAGCGGGCCGAGGAGCCGCAGGAGGTCGGCGACGCCTTCAAGACCACGCACGGTCCGGTCCGGTGCGAGGCGCTGCAGTTCACTTTCAGTGGTGGCAATGACCTGCGGGTCCAGCAGTTCACGCAGTTCCGCGCGACCGAGCAGCTCGTTGAGGAGAGTGGGATCCAATGACAGGGCGGCGGCGCGGCGCTCGGCGAGCGGGGAATCGCCCTCGTAGAGAAAGGACGCTACGTAACCAAACAGCATGGATCGGGCGAACGGAGACGGCTGGGAGGTGGTCGTTTCGACTATGCGCAGTTCCCGGCGCTCGATGCTGGCAGCGATGTCCTTCAGCGCGGGCAGGTCATAGACGTCCTGCAGGCACTCGCGGACCGTCTCCAGGACGATCGGGAACGTGGGGTACTTCCGCGCAACGTCGAGCAGCTGCGCCGAACGTTGCCGCTGCTGCCAGAGTGGGGAGCGTTTCCCGGGGTTTTGCCGGGGCAGCAGGAGGGCGCGGGCAGCACACTCGCGGAACCGTGAGGCGAACAGGGCCGAACCGCCCACCTCGGTGGTGACGATGCCATCAAGTTCCTCCGCGTCGAAGAGGAACAACTCAGCACCCGGCGGCTCATCATCCATCAAGGGCACCCGCAGCACGATCCCGTCATCGGAGGCCATCGCCGAGCCGTCCATGCCGTAACGCTGCTCGAGGCGCGCCCCGACGGCGAGCGCCCAGGGGGCGTGCACCGGCATGCCGAAGGGGCTATGCAGGATCACCCGCCAGTCGCCGAGTTCGTCGTGGAACCGTTCAACCACCAGGGTGCGGTCGTTCGGGACAATCTCGGTGGCCGCACGCTGTTCGGCGAGGTAGGTCAGGAGGTTTCCCGACGCCCAGTCATCGAGACCGATCGCTTTGCACCGCGCCTGCGCGTCCTCGGGGGAGGCAACAGAGGTTTCGCGGACAAATCCGCCGATCGCGCGGCCAAGTTCCACCGGTCGGCCCAGGGAATCGCCCTTCCAGAACGGCAACCGGCCCGGCTGCCCGAACGCGGGGGAGACCAGCACCCGGTCGTGGGTGATGTCCTCGATCCGCCAGCTGGTGGCGCCGAGCGCAAACACGTCACCCACCCGCGACTCGTAGACCATTTCCTCGTCGAGTTCCCCGACCCGACGGCCGCCCTGTTTCCCCCCGGTGCCGGGTTCGGCTGAACCGACCAGGAAAACGCCGAAGAGCCCCCGGTCGGGGATGGTGCCACCAGACGTGACCGCTAGCCGCTGGGCGCCGGGCCTCCCGGTGATGGTGCCTTCCACCCGGTCCCAGATGATCCGGGGCCGCAGCTCAGCGAACTCGTCGGAGGGGTAGCGCCCCGCCAACAGGTCGAGGGTGGCATCAAACGCAGATCGGGGGAGGGTGGCGAAGGGGGCGGAGCGGCGGACGACGTCGAACCACTCCTCCACATCGATGGTGCCCAGGGCTGCCGCTGCCACCGTTTGCTGCGCCAGGATGTCCAGCGGGTTGGCGGGGATGTACAGCGGCTCGATTTTCCCGGCGAGCATCCGCTCCACGGTAACGGCGGTGTTTACCAGGTCTCCCCGGTGTTTGGGGAAGAGCACACCCTGCGAGACTTCGCCCACCTGGTGCCCGGCACGGCCCACCCGCTGCAGTCCGCTCGCCACCGAGAAGGGTGACTCCACCTGGACCACCAGGTCCACTGCACCCATATCGATTCCCAGTTCAAGCGAGGACGTCGCCACCACGCAACGCAGCCGCCCGGATTTAAGGTCATCCTCGATCAGCGCCCGCTGGTCTTTCGATACCGACCCGTGGTGTGCGCGGGCCAGGAGGGGCTCTGAGCCGTCAGTCTGGCCGGCCTGGCCCATCAGCTGGGCCGGTGGTGACTGGGTCGCCTGGTCCGCCGGAGCCTTCTCGGCGCGCTGGCCTGTCCCGGTGCCTGCCTTCGGCGCTGAGTCCTCAGCCGGTGCTGCCCGCAGTGCCGCCGCTTCCAGCCGTTCGGCGTGGATCTCGTTGAGGCGGGCGGTGAGGCGTTCGGCGAGCCTGCGGGAGTTGGCAAACACGATCGTGGAGCGGTTGGCCTGGATCAGGTCAACGATCTTCTCCTCGACGTGCGGCCAGATGCTGCCCTGCGGGACAGCTTCGGCGCCGTACGCGTCGTCGTCGTCGTTCCGCGTCGGCGGCCCGCCGAGCTCGGTCATATCCTCCACCGGCACAGTGACGGTCAGGTCCCACTGTTTTTTCGACGGCGGCGCGACGATCTCAACTGGAGCGTTGCCGCCCAGGAACCGGGCGACGGTCTCCTGCGGTTCTACTGTTGCTGAGAGCCCGATCCGCTGCACGGGTTTCTCCAGCAGGGCATCCAGCCGGGCGAGGGACACCGCGAGGTGCGCTCCCCGTTTGGAACCGGCCACCGCGTGGACCTCGTCGACGATGACCGTATCGACGTCGGTGAGGGTCTCCCGCGCCTTGGACGTCAGCATGAGGAACAAGGATTCGGGGGTGGTGATGAGGATGTCGGGTGGCCGGGTCAGCAGGGCGCGGCGATCCGCCTGGGAGGTGTCACCGGATCGCACTCCCACAGTGATTGACGGCGCTGGAAGGCCCAGCCGTTTGGCAGTCTGGGTGATACCGATCATGGGGGCACGCAGGTTACGTTCGACGTCGACGCCGAGCGCCTTCAACGGCGAGATGTACAAGACCCTGGTGCCGCGCTTCTTCGCGGGTACTCCCTTGGTGGCCGGTGCCTCCTCGGCCGCGCCGGCGGCGATGAACTTGTCCAGCGCCCACAGGAACGCTGCCAGGGTTTTCCCGGAACCCGTCGGCGCAATGACCAGGGCGTTCGAGCCCGCCGAAATGGCGTTCCAGGCCCCCTCCTGCGCGGAGGTGGGCGCGGCAAAGGCTCCGGCAAACCACTGATGGGTTGCGGGAGTGAACTTATCCAACACCGATGTCACCGATTCATCATCTCTCAGGCGACTGACATTTTGCGACGCAGCGGGCCGAGGCTCCCGCACCGCGGCCAAATGGAGGGTAGCTTTCAAGGTAGAACGCCCCAACTGCAGCAGGAAAGGCTCACCCATGAGAGGCCAGGTAGGAAACAACTGGGTTCCGATGGCCGGTGTGTCTGCTCTTTTTCTGGGCGGTGCGGTGGCCAGCCTGATCGCCGGTGAAAACACTGGCGCCGTGGCAGCCTACTTTGTGGTGGCGACCCTGATCCTCATCCTGTTGGCGGCGCCCTGGCTGGTGCGCAACCCGCCAGCGATCAACGCCAACTCGGGCACCTACCTGATTCTGGCGGTGGTTCTGGAACTCGCGGCGCTGCTCGGCGGATCAATCGAAGCGCTCCGGGGGCTTGGCGGCTGGATCGTTCTGGGCGCGGGTCTGGTCACCTACGGACTGCTGGAACGGGGTCGGGTAATGGTGACCGCCGGAGCCTTCGCGGCGCTGGCCGGCGTCGCCGCCGTCGTTGGCCAGCAGACCTGGTTGACCTTGACGCTCCAGCTCCTCACCGCAGCGATTTTCGCCCTCGCCGCTGGACGGTTGAGGCACCTATTATTCAGCGAGCGTCGGGCATCGGACGGCACCACTGACTCACGATCGCCAGTCTTCCGCTAAGACTGGTTCCCGGCAGTATCTGGGCTACATGGCGGTGACAGGGCCAACGGTCATGAGGATGATGTCCTCGGCCGCGCAGCCAACCGATTCCTGGACCGCGATCAGCGAGTCGGTGGCACCCGGTGGGTAGACCCTGACACCGGTGGTTTCGGTGATGCTGCAGCCGTCACCGTAATTCTGGGCATTGGTCTGTTGCAGGGTGGCGATGGCGGACTGGCCCGGCGCCAACACCACGGTGGGGGACTCCACTCCGGGTTCCCGGTCGGCGGGGGCGCCGACCTGCGCCTCTGATGCGTCGACGTAGGACACTCCCGGGTAGCCGGTCATGGTGCATTCCTCGTCCGACATATTCGAGAGGATCAGGTTGCGTGCGGCGGTACCCGCGCTGCCAGCACCCATCGGTGTTTCCACTGTGGCGGCCAAATCGGCAGCGGTGCAGCTCCCGTCGTCCTCGGGCTCGGCTGCGGTGGGCTCTTCCGACGCTTCTTCGGTCGGGGTGGCTGAAGCCTCCGGGGAGGGGGATTCGCTGGCTTCCTCGGTCGGTGCCGTGGTCGGAGCGGCGGAGGTGGTGGCTTCCGGAGCGGGCGTCGATTCCTGCTCGGTGGAACTGGACGCACCACATCCCGCAACCAACGCGATGGAACTGATGGCCGCGAGGACGGCAGCGGCTTTGGACGAAGTGCGTGTGTGGATACCCATGGACTCACCTTCGCCGGTGATTGCCCCTGCGTCAATCGGTCGCACTCATGAGACGACCGATTGACGCAGGGATCGTTACCGACTGCTATTTGGCGCCGCGGGTCCGGACCAGGGCCAAGACGCCCGCTGCCAGACCGAGCAGGCCGGCGGCCAGTGCCACCCAAATCACGGGCTGGGTTGCCGTTGATTCGGTGGTGGAAGCCTGCTCAGTATCGGCGGCGTCGGCCTCGTCGGTGGCTGACGCGTCGTGGCCGTGCCCGCCTTCCTCGGTCTCGGCGGTGGTGACGAAGGAGGGTGCCGGGCTTTCGGGTTCCTCGGCACCTTCCTCGGCTACCTCATCCCAGCTGGACACACTGCCATCGGAGTACGTCTGGATGGCAGGCAGCGTGACAGTGGTTCCGGCCTCGGGTAGCCGCCCCACTGACAGCGAGAAGACCTGGTACTCGTCGGCGGACAGCGAGTCCCCTTCGCTGTCCGCGGTCCACACCACTGACAGGGCGCCCTCGGTGATGGTGGCGCCGTCGACCTCGACGGGCTCGGGAAGCTCGCCGCGGACGACCTCGGCGGTCCAGCCCTCTACCGGTTTGGCACGCACCGAGGTGAAGGGGTTATCGGTGGGCAGCTGGACCTCAACTTTCTCGGTCAGGGCCGTGTCCGATTCGCTGGGTACCGAGAAGTTGAGTTGCGTGTAGCCGCCCGCAGTGGTGCTGGCTGGGCTCACATTGACGTGGGCTGAGGCCGTACCCAGACCGAGGGCCATGAGGCCCGCGGTGGTAACGGCGAGTGCCGAGGTGGTGACGGTCCGGCGTGATGAAGCGTTCATGGGAATGCCTTTCAGGATGCTGCCCGGGCGCACAACGCTCGCAGGGTCAGCGAAAAGTGGGTGTTGTGATGAGGCGGTTGCCCCCGTGGCAACAAGGTTCAGGCAGGCAGCAAGACGGGGGCGGGCAGGTGCGGTGGCCCCCGGAGCGCGGGAGTGTCGCGCAGGGCGCGTACCGAACGGAGCGCCGGTGCCGGCGGGAACAGGGCCATTCGTGGGACTGGGACGCCGATGACGACGTCGGGCAGTCGGAGTAGTGGTACGAGCCAGGCGGCTGCCAGGTGCAGGGCGTATTCGCCCCGGTGGAGCATGAACCCGGTGGCGGCGACGGCGACGCCGTGGAGTGTGAGCATCCAGAGGTCGGTGTGCGCGGCGGCGGGGTGCGCGTGCGCACCATTCGGCATGCAGTTGACCGCCTGGACGGCGTAGTGGGTGGCGGGTGCGGTGACGCAGGCCGCCGTCGTCGACGTCAGACTGAACGCGTGGTGCAGGAGCCATTGCCCCAGAGCGAGAACGAGAAGGAGGGCGGGTAGCGATAATGCTTTTTTGGAGATGACTGTCACTGCCAAGAGCGTTGCCGACCCCAGCACGGCAACGATCAACGGGGCTGGGAGGTTTCCCCCACCAATAACGTGCGCCCCGGCAGCAAGGGCGAGGACAACTGCTGAAGTCACCGAGGAGCGGGCCAGGCGATGCGAAGCCGGTGCGCCGCTCATGATCCTCCCTCAGGTCCAGTGGTTGTCCGCACTCGTACTACGGCTGAAGGGCTACCCGCCCTACCCAAGGGTATTCGACGCCGGGTGGGGGACGGCTTGGTGAGGGTGCTACTCGTGGTGATAGGGGCGCCCGGCTGCGATCTCCTGCGCGCGGTACAACTGTTCGGCGAGGATCAGCCGGACCAGCTGGTGCGGAAAGACCAGGGGGGAAAGCGACCACACCAGGTTGGCGCGACTGTGGACTGACGGGTCAACCCCGTATGCGCCGCCGATGATCAAAATCACAGTCCGGGCGTTGTCGATGGGCTGTTGGAGGGTCCGGGCCAGGCCGGGGGAATCGAGGGCTTTGCCGCGTTCGTCGAGCAGGATGACGAAGTCGTTGGCCGTGAGTTTCGCGAGGAGCCGTTCGGATTCTTCGCGGCGGGCGGCGTCGTTCTCCCGGGCCGAGTGGGGAATGAGCTGCCAGCTCAGGTCGAAGGGTTTCTTGAGGCGCTTCTCGTAACGCGCGATGCCGTCACTGACCCACGCCTCGTGCTTCTTACCTACCGCCAGAATCCGCATAGCCACAGGTGACACCCTACAAGGGTGCCCCTGCGTCTCGGGGACAATGAAGTTATGGCCCACCGACAGCGCGGAAGCACGCAGGAACCCGACGACAAGACCTGCGTGTCCTGCGGGCGACGGATGGAGTGGCGGGCCAAATGGGCGGCGAATTGGGCTGAGGTGCGCTACTGCTCGGCCGCCTGTCGACGCCGGGGGGTCACCCCCACCGATCAGGAACTGGAAGCCAAAATCCTTAGCCTGCTGGCTGCGGCGCCGACCATCTACCCTTCCGATGCAGCGCGTGCGGTGGGCGGCGATGACTGGTCTCGCCTGGAGGAGCCCGCGCGACGGGCGGCCCGGAGGCTGGTCGCTGCCGGCGAGGTTCAGATCACCCAGGCAGGCTCAGTGGTCGATCCCTCGACGGCCAAAGGGCCATTCCGCATCCGGCGGGCGCGGTAGACGGGTCGACCCCCGCACCAGACATCGACAACTGTCGATGTCGTCACGTAGTCTAGCGCCATCGAATGAAGCCGCCCTCTCAGGGTGCAAACACAAAGAGTGAGGCGCGATGACCGATCCCGACGGAAAAACACCGGTACCTATGAAGCCATCAGTGCTGTTCGTATGTGTCAAGAACGGCGGCAAATCCCAGCTGGCCGCAGGCCTCATGAGGTTGGAAGCAGGTGACGGGATCTCAGTCAGTTCTGCTGGCACCAAACCCGGAACCGCCATCAACGCACTCTCGGCTGAGGTTCTTGCAGACCTCGGTGTTGACATTTCAGCGGAGCAGCCCACCCTGTTGACCGAGGAGGACATGCGTGCCGCCGGGCTCGTCGTGGTTCTCGGCGGGGAAGCAAAGGTCCCTGCAGTCCAAGGCGTTGAGGTGGAAATCTGGGAAACCGATGAACCTTCCCTGCGCGGTATCGAAGGGCGTGACCGGATGGTACTGGTCCGCGACGACATCCACGTCCGGGTGAAGGGCCTGAGGGAACGGCTGCTTTCCCCGAGCTGACGAACCCGTTTCGAGGGCAGCGTACGCCCACCGGAAACAGGTAAGGCCCCGGTTCCCTTTGTTTACAAGGGAACCGGGGCCTTACTCACTCGCGGTGACGGTGGGATTTGAACCCACGTTGGCTTTCACCAAACAACATTTCGAGTGTTGCACCTTCGGCCGCTCGGACACGTCACCAACGCAGTTACTTTACCGGTTGGCGGGCCCAAGCCCCAAAACGCTAGAGATCGACGACGTCGTTCTTGCCTGGATCGGCGCGCTCACCGGTCACCAGACCCTTGGCGATCTTGAAAGCCGAGACGATCTTCGGGGAATTCAGGGTCCAGTATTCGGCGGTATCGGCGTCGACCTTGATCAGGGCCACCGAGGTGTCGTCCTTGCCGTTCTCGAACCACGGCTCCACCGAAGCACTCCACAGCTCGTCGATCTTGGCGCGGTCCTTGGTCAGCGACGCGGTGCCCGTGATCGATACGTAGCCCTTGCCGCTGCTGATTGACACGTTCACCTGCGGATTGGTGCGGATTTCCGCGGCCTTCGGCGAGGGGTCCTCCGTGAAGAACCACAGATCGCCGTCGAACTCGGCCTTCTGCACGGCGAGCGGGCGGCTGACCAGCTGGCCCTCACCGTTGATGGTGGTCAGGATTGCGATGTCTGCATCCTTCAAAACCTTGTGTAGTTCCTTCATGCCATCCTGCTGCGAGGTCATCAAGTGCTCCTTTTAACTATGCGGCTTACCGGATTTAGTCAGCCTACGCAGTACCTCAGGTCAGCGATACCGGCTTAGCCTCCAGCGAAATCCGCTGGCACTGCCCGACGGTGTCACCGTTCGTTGCGCTGGGCGGTGAAAAAGTCCTTCAGCAACTCGGCACACTCGTCTTCGCGGATCCCGGGCACAACCTCGGTCCAATGGTTGAGCCGTCGTTCCCGCAGCACATCAAAAACCGACCCTGCCGCGCCCGCCTTGAGGTCCCATGCCCCGAACGCGACGCGCGGGACGCGTGCCAGCACCGAGGCGCCGGCGCACATGGCGCACGGCTCGAGGGTGACCACCAGGGTGCACCCGTCCAGCCGCCAGTTGCCGGTGGTCGCCGCGGCACGGCGCAAGGCCAGCACCTCGGCGTGGGCTGTCGGATCCCCGGTCGCTTCACGCTCATTCCAGCCGGTCCCCAGTACCGTGCCATCTGCGGCGACGACGACGGCGCCAATCGGCACATCCGCCGTCTCCAGGGCGCGGTGTGCAGCATCCAGTGCGAGGCCCATCCACTGGGAAAGGAGCGGGTCGGTTCCGAGGGGGTTTGGCGGCATGCCCCCAATGATACTTTTGAGCTATGCGCGTACTGGTTGTAGATCATCCCCTTGTAGCCCACAAACTCACCGTCCTCCGGGACAAGGACACGGCATCGCCCGTGTTCCGGCAGTTGACCGAGGAACTGGTGACGCTGCTCGCCTACGAGGCAACCCGCAATGTCCGGGTGGAGCCCGTCGAGATCGAAACGCCGGTGACTACCGCGATCGGGACGGGGTTGGTGAAGCCCACCCCCCTCGTCGTCCCCATTCTTCGTGCTGGCCTGGGCATGCTGGAAGGCATGACCCGGTTGGTTCCCACCGCCGAGGTGGGTTTCCTGGGCATGGCCCGCAACGAGGAGACCCTCGAGGCCATCACCTACGCGGAACGGCTGCCCGACGACCTCACCGGCCGCCAGATTTTCGTCCTCGACCCGATGCTCGCCACCGGCGGCACCCTGCGCGAAGCGATCAAGTTCCTGTTCAAACGCGGCGCCGCCGATGTCACCTGCATCTGCCTCCTCGCCGCACCCGAGGGCCTTGCCGCACTGCAGGCCGAGCTCGAGGACGCCAACGTGACCATCGTGCTGGCCTCCATTGACGAGAAGCTCAACGAAAATGCCTACATTGTGCCCGGACTGGGTGACGCGGGAGACCGCCTGTACGGCGTCGTCGGCTAGTCGCGGCCTCGATGGCGGCAGCTGCGTGGGGGCGCCGCCGTCGACGTCGTCGTTGACCGATTTCGCGTTCGGTGAGCCTGTGTGCGACGGCGTTGTGCCCGGGGAATCCGGTCCGCACCGGCGGAATCGCAGCGGGAAAAGGGCGACTGGCCGCACCCCAAACCATTGTTACTTGCGCGTAAAGGAATGTGACGTGCAATAATTTGTAACGTGTTTACCCACTCATCGGCATCTCCAGCTGCAGCATCAACCGCAGGCGCACAGCCTGCGAGTGCCACGCGCTGGTGTCGAATGCACGCGTAACGGCTTACCCACACCCCTTACGCACTCCTAGCCCAACGGCGGGCTCCATTGAAGCCATCTCGACTCGGGCATACCCCCGCATTCGTGCCGTGATGACGGCCATTCACGTAGAGGCAAGCGATATATGTCAGTAGCATCCGGATACGTCCACATCTCTCTCCGCAACGCACAGAGCCGCGCCAACCTTCAGGGCCGCTCCTACCAGTCGCGCCCCTCCTTCGTCCCCTACGGCGAGGTTCCGGCGCAGGACCAGGCCGCGTCCGGGTACCGCCCCCTCCAGGCCGTGGCTGGCCCACTGGACAGCGCCCACCCCGATACGGCGCCCACCCCGGTGGTCACCCCGAACGGAGTGCCCGGCCCCCAGTCCGTGACTGGTGATACCACCGCGCGCGGCTTCGTGCTATATGTCGCACTGGATGAGGGAATCGCTGCCACCTGCGGCACCACGTTGACCAAGCTGGCCCAGGACGTCAGGGCCTACGTTCGGTCCGTCGTCCCAGAGGCCCAAAGCCACGCTGCTGTGGCGCTGGCACCCGCCGACGCCGTGGGAAGCGATATCGACGTCGTCCGGCAGGCTCTCGGCGACCCCACAGTTACCCGGCGCGTCCCCGCTCAGGCGGCCCAGCCTGCCGCACCGCGACCCACGGGTGTCCTTATCGACCTGTCCCGGCGAGAGGTTCACCTCGACGGCGACACGCTCAACCTCACTTTCAAGGAGTTCGAACTCCTCAACTACCTGGTCGAAAACGCGACCCGGACAGTTGGCCGTGAGGAACTTCTCAGTGGGCTGTGGCGCAATGCCGAAGAGGTGCCCAACGAGCGCACTATCGACGTCCACATTCGCCGTCTTCGCTCCAAGCTGGGGCGGCTCGCGAACACCGTCCGAACGGTCAGGGGGCAGGGCTACCGGTTCTACGAGCACCCTGAAGTCATCGTCTGGGCCGCCCCCGAATACTCCATCTAGTCGGGTCAGCGCCTAATCGCCGCCGCCAGCCGGTAGCAAAACCGCCACCAGGGGTACCAAACCGCGGCGGCAAGTGCTAACCTGTGGCAATCTCATCATCGGGGTGACTGTTGGGAGTCAGTCGCCCTCAAGATGAGATGGGCCGGGTAACCAGTGGCTGCAGAAGCGGAAGACTATACGATTCCCTGCGCCCTGGCGGGTGTTCGGGATGGTGTGTGACGAGGCGGTAGTAGTTGCCAGTTCCCATTTCCACACTCGCCACATTGGGGATAGGTATGACTGGGGACAGAACCCGCGGCCAGTTGCTTACGCAACTGGAGGTGCTGCTTCGTCGCGGAGTGTCGGTGGTCGTCGAAGGCCAATTCGGTTCCGGAAAAACGGAGTCCCTGAAGATCGCTGCCCGGTCGCTTGAGTCTGACCGAACCATTGTGCGCCTCCGCGGAACCCCCCGAGGCACCAAGACCGCATACCTGGCGCTCGCAGACCTGGTCAGGGTCCGTCCAGGTACGGTCCCACACCCGGCCGTGATGTTCGCCCAGCTCGCCCTGCGGCTGAGGAAGCTGGCCGTCGAACGCCCGGTGATTCTCCTGATCGATAATTTCGATTTCCTCGACCCGCAGAGCAGGGCCATGTGCACCATGCTGCTGGAGATGCCCTCGGTAACCCTCCTGGTGTCCTGCAACCGGGTCGAGGACACCCCCGAACTTCGCGCGGCCGTCAACAGCCGCACCATGGAAGCCCTCACCCTTTCCTCGCTATCGGTTGCCGAGGGTAGGGAGGTTATCGAGCGCTTCCTCGGGGGCGAGGTCTCGACGTCGGTTGTTAACTCGCTGCACGCCCATTCCAGAGGCAATGCAAGGATTCTGACCATGCTCGCCGCGCATGGTCGCGAGAACGGCAACATTGCACACGTCGACGGACTCTGGCGCACCACCGCCCACTACGCCGAGCCCTTCACCAGTAGCTCATTGCGCAGCGGCCTGGCGGTGCTGCAATCGCGGCTCAACGCCGATGAACGCGCCGCATTGGAAGTACTTGCTGCGGCCGGATCAGTCCACATTGATGTGCTGGCACGTCACTGCGATATGCGGGCACTCGAACACCTGCAGCGCGAAGGCATGGTGGATGCCCGCGACGGCGGAAACACCTACTGGCTGCATAGCAAAGGGCTGGCCCACATTCTGCGGCAGACTCTGGGGGACGCCAGAAGCCGTCAGATCTGGACCGAAATCGTGGAGCCCGGGATGGCCCTCCGAGGGGTACGCCCACCGGGCGCGAACATTGTTTGGGCGCTCCAACGCGGAATCGAGGTCAATGACACGGCCCTCCTGAACGCCGCCGACGACGCGATGCGCGCCTATTCCCCCCGCATCGCCCTCGATCTGGTTTCCGCCGTGAAACGGAAGACTGAACTCTCGGCCCGGGTGCAAGCGGAAGCCCACTGGTTCCTCGGGCAGGTGGAGGAGGGCCGGCGTGCCCTGGATGGTCAGGCCGACGCGCCGGAGGCGTCGACCGCACCAGCCGTCGATGACGCGGCAATCAGCCAACTGGTCCGGTCTGTCTTCGCAGCCGATGATGTGGCCTGGGATGAGGACCCGGAGCAGCTGACCGAGGACCCGCTGCGGCAGCTGCTGATTCACCGGCGGACCGGCAACTACCCCGCCCTGTTGTACGTCTTCCGCGCGAACAGTTTTCCTTCGGGTTCGGACGCCCGCTACCTGGTCACAATGCTGGCCGCGGAGGCCTATGCCGCGTGCGGAGACTCGGCGCGGGCACGACTCATGACCATCGAATGCGGGCTCGTTGCTGGGAGCGTCCGGTCCGCCGTCGTGCGTGAACTTGGTGAAACCGCCCACTACCGGGTGCTGTTCCTCAACGGCGAGTGGCGGGTGCTCACTGACATGCTCTCCCAGCACGTACTGCGACGGCCAGGCCGCTTGTTGTTTGGCGAACAGTCGACCCTGTCGCTCCCACGCCTGATCTCCCGAGAGTCGCGGGACGGCGTCATCGCCGGAGATCGTAGTGCGGCGCGTCCCGCTGACCTGTTCGCCTGGTTTATCCAACGGTCGGCGGACCTGTTCGCCCTGCAAGGCTCAGGCCGTTCACCGGCCACCGGGTTGCAGGAATTGGCGGGGGACAGGAAGCTCACCGGCCTGTTTGGGCTGCAGCTGTTCGCGCTGGGTTCCCTGGTGCTCTTGCAGGGGGAAGGCGACACGGAGGCTGCCCTCGCTGACCATTTCAACGAACTGGACCTCAAGCGCCTCGAACGGTGCGCCCGAAACACGTCGGGCCCACTGGCTCGGCAGTTGGGGCTCCTCGCCGAAGGTCTGCTGGCCGGCGATCCAGCTACCCTCGTCCGGGCAGCGCAGGCCGCCGCCCGCCACGGAAACGTCGGACTGTCGGCCGTGGCCGCCACTCTCGCCTCGCGGGCTGCTGGCAGGATCAAACAACCCGAGGTCCAGCGGGCTGCGCAGGTACTGGTGCCTGGTTCGGATTCCCGCCCCACCATGCCTGAGGACACCTCGATGCTGACCCGCCGAGAGCGTCAGGTGGTTGATCTCGCTATGTCCCGCAGCAAGAACTCGGAGATCGCCGCAGTCCTTGGCATTTCACCGCGGACAGCCGAACGCCACCTTCAAAACGCCTACCGCAAACTGGGTGTCTCCACCCGCGAGCAGTTGCGGCTCGTGCTGCAGTCACCGGATGGCGCCGCCGAATCGGGCGGTGCGTGAAGAGGGTGTCCCCCGCCGGCAAACTGACAGGGAGCATCCTCGACGAGGTACTCCACGCCGCGGGACGGGAACTCGTCACCGCCCGCTCTGGGGGGCTGCTCCTCACGACGTCGACGGTTTTCGGCGGGGACTTCCTCCTCACGCGCGTTCTTGCGTCCGCCGATCCCTTTTATACGGTCAGTGTGCAGGGAACGGAGTCATTTTCGGATGTTCCGTACGCGCCGCTGGCACCCTTGCTCCAGGATTCTCCGGACATCGACTTCGAGTCGGAGCTGGACGTCCTCTCCGCGGTTCGCGATCGGATCCAGCGACTGACTGGGGGGCGGAGCTGTGTTGTGGTGGTGCGTGGACCGGAGCATCTCGATTCGGCGAGTATCGCCCTGTTGACCAGGCTCGCCGAGTCGCCCTCGGTCGGCTTGCTGATCCGGAGCGGCCCCCGCAGCAAGCTACCGCTGGACCTGGAACTCGTCCTTGCTGACGGTTTTATCGAGGAGGTTCACATCCCGGTGCTGACCGCCGCCGACGTCAGGGAGTACTTCGATTCCATCCTGGGAGCCACCCTCCCGATGTTGTCCAGCACCCTGGTCTGCGACGTCATCGGTGGGAGTCCGGTCCTGCTGGAAATGGTGACCCGGGACGGCGAACTGAAGGACCTGATCCAACTGCGCGACGGCGTCTGGATCCTGCCGCGTGAACTCAGCCTGACCGACCGGATGGCCGAGCGCATTTTCAGCCTGATCGCCGATTATGCTCCGGAGGAAGCCGACGTTCTCCTGACTGTTGCGCTCGCCCACCAGATACCGGTCGAGGTGGCGGTCCACTTTTGGGGGGTGGACCCGGTCAACGCCTTGTTGCTGGAGGGTGCGCTCTCCAGGGAAGAAGATGCCGGGACGATCTGGCTGCGCGCGGCGCCGCCCATCCTCGGCGCAGCTATCCGGCACCAGGTTGAACCTTTCCGGTCCCGACGGCTCTGGGAGAACGTCCACGAGCACCTCACCGACCTCACGAACACCCCGGGCATCATCCACCGGGTGCTGTGGAAACTGTCAGTCGGGGTCACCGTCGACGACCATGAGGTGCTGACCGCTGCCACGATGGCGAACCGCCTCGACCAGCCAGACACGGCGGAACTCCTGCTCCGCCGGCTACCGTCCGATGTTGCAGCGGACCACTCCGGCGTCTTTGCAGCTGCAGAGGTGCAGCGTGCACGCACCGAGTTCTATAACGGCCGAACCGACCTCGCCCTGGCGCGCCTCCGACGGCTCGTTCTCAGCGATCCCGGATCCGACGTCCTGATCTCGGTGATCCACTTCATCTTTCAAATTAATCTCGCCACGGGGTTGGGAGCATCAGCACTCTCCGAGGCGATCCGGCGTCACACAGCGACTGGCCCGGCGGGCAAGGCCTACGAAAGCACCCTGATCGTGCGGCTGGGCCGCGAGCTGCAGCAGCTCACCGCCGGAATCATCCCCAAGAACCCGGTGGTCGAAGCAACCGGGGTGCCGCAGGATCCCCGGGAAGCGCTTTGCTGGCATCTCGTCTCGGGTGAGCTGCTCTACCGGCGCGGCGACCTCCTGGGCGCAGCAGCAGAACTGGACCTCGCGCTGGACCTGGTGCTCGATCATGAGCACCTGCGCAACCATGGCGGATACATCGTGACCCGGCTGATGTTCCTGCTGGCCGGAGGCGGCTTCTGGGACGAGCTGGCGGCACTCCAAACCAAGGTGACGGCCCGCCGGGCTCCCTGGATCAAGCGGTTCACCGGGTTTTGGGAGCTGGTTGAGGGGCTGACAGCGCTCCGGAGGGGACGGCCCCTGACCGCACTCGCGCACTTCAGGACAGCTGTTGTGGTTCTCCGGGCACGCGACATCAAGCAGTTCAGGCCCCTCGCCGCCGCGCTTGCTACCTATACGGCGTGGCTTATCGGCGATCCGAGTCTGAGCGATTTCGTGGGGGAGTACCGGAGGCTTACCCACCTCGGACCGCCGGAACGCCGGATGCTCGCCGAAGCCTACATGGCCGTGGTGGGTGAGGCTCCGGCCAGCGCCTCAACGCGTCAGCGCGGACTGATCCCGGTTGAGGCAGCAAATCCGCAGATTCGCGCAGAGCTGAGTGTCCTGCGGGTGCAGATCGGCGCCGATGACGCCGTCGACGTCGCCATCGAACGTACCGCTGGACTTTCTGATCCGCGCGC
This sequence comes from Arthrobacter sp. TB 23, assembly GCF_000294595.1. NCBI lineage: Bacteria > Bacillati > Actinomycetota > Actinomycetes > Micrococcales > Micrococcaceae > Arthrobacter > Arthrobacter sp. TB 23. Next base: position 24,299 of record NZ_ALPM01000051.1, read on the forward strand.
CCAAAGCCTTCACACAGTGCTGACCGCGCTCGCCTCCGGAAGCGTGAGCGAGCTGGTTGACGCAGCAGAGTTTTGCCTCGACCGGGGGCAGGACCTGTTGGTTCCGGTCTGTCTGGGGGTCCTGCTGACCCAGTCGCCGGGATCGAACAGCAAGGTGGTGCGTAGTGCCTCGAAGCTGCTCGCTCGGCTCGACCCCGAACTTCAGCGGCTACACCCCCAGCTGGCGTCGCTGCGTCACGCCACCCGCCTCACCCCGCGTGAGGCAACCATCGCCGCTGACGTCGCTGCCGGGAAGACCGCCAAGCAGATCGCCAAGCAATACGGAGTGTCGATCAGGACGGTCGACGGGCACGTGGAAAGCGTCCTCACAAAGCTGGGATTGTCCTCCCGGAAGGACATCGGAAAGCGTTCACCGTAGCGGCGGATCCAGAAAAGGAAAAAACTACGTAGCGTCTTCGAAAAGTCGGGTAGTACCTGCGTAGTGATGGTAAGCGGTTCGCAGCCTATGTTGATTACAAGGAAGAAATTCCCAGGTCGGTGCAGACACCAGCACTGAAGCTTAGAGCCGGAGGCGGCGGAGGGACTCCCCAACGAACCTCGCCGCCTCTGCCTCCGCCAGTGTGGAGGGCAGCATCGACCGAAGCGGAACACCGACCGCTGACCCACAGATCGGAGCGGTTTCCCGGGGCGAGAGCCGGGAAGCCGCTCTTTCTGTTGGATCCCTGGAAGTGGCGATCCGAGGTGCGTCACCCTGGCGGGGAAACACCATAGACTTCAGGCCATGGCATCTCACCACCTCAAACGGCTCATGCTGCTGCGGCACGCCAAATCGGACTGGCCCCGCAACGTCGAAGACTTTGAGCGTCCGCTCAGCACCCGCGGGCACCGTGATGCACCGTTACCCGGGCTCTGGATGGTGGAAAACGACTCCGTCCCGGACCTTATTCTGTGCTCGTCCGCCCTGCGCACGCGGCAGACCTGCACCTGGGTCTGTAAGGAGCTCGGTGATAAGGCGCCGACCCCCAAACTTGAGGACCGGCTATACTCGGCGTCTGCGGCAGCGATCCTGGCGTTGATCAACCACGTTCCCGAGACGGTCACCAGCCTTCTGGTGATCAGCCATCTGCCCGGAGTCCAGGAACTCGCCATGCGGCTGGCCTCGGTGGATTCGGACGAGGAAGCGGTGATGGACATGGCGACCCACTACCCGACGTCGGGCCTGTCAGTCCTGCAGCACGACCGACGCTGGGCGGAGCTGGATGGCCGGGACGCCGTGATGACCAACTTCGTGGTGCAGCGGGCCTAGAGGCCGTACTTCTCCAGCAGGCGTAGCCAGACTTCGCTGATGGTCGGGTAGGCCGGCACAGCGTGCCACAACCGGTCCAGTGGGACTTCCCCAGCGATCGCAATGGTCGCGGCATGCAGTAATTCAGCGACGTCCGGTCCGGCGAAGGTCATCCCGACCAGGACTTTACGATCCTCGTCCACCACCATCTGCGCCCACCCCTGATAGTTGTCGGCGTGGAGCGCGGACCCGGCCACCGCAATCTCCAGCGATGTCTCGCTGACGTTGAGGCCCGCGTCCTGCGCCTGCTCCAGGGTTCGCCCCGCCATCGCAATTTCGGGGTCCGTGAAGACCACCTGCGGGACGGCGTACTGATCAGCGGAGGCGGCGTAGGCGCTCCAGTCCTCGACGGCGTCCTTGAGGGTGCCAGCCGCACGGGCGGCGATCGCCGAACCGGTGATCCTTGCCTCGTATTTACCCTGGTGGGTCAGCAGGACCTTGCCCGCGGCGTCGCCGACGGCATACAGCCAGTCGACCCCCTGTACCCGGCCCGAAGGGTCGATGACGAGCTTCTTCGGGTCAAGACCGAAATCCTCCAGGCCGAGGCCGGCCAGGGCAGGGGACCGACCGGTGGATACCAGTAGCTTCTCGGCGGTCACTGTCTCGCCACCTTCAAGGTGTACGGTCACCGAGCCGTTGTCCTGCTGCCTCACCGATTCGGTTGCAGTGTCAGTCCTGATGTCGATACCGTCACTCTCGAGCCCCAGACGCACCAGTTTGCTGGCCGGGGCGGGGTAATTAGAGAGGAGGCCGCTGCGGGCAATAATCGTCACCGCCGAGCCGAGCCGGGCGAAGGCTTGTGCCAGTTCGGTGCCAGCGACACCGCCACCAAGGACGGCGAGGGACGTGGGGATCCGGGGTGTCGAGGTGGCTTCGCGGGTTCCCCAGAACTCAACCGTGTCCAGACCGTCGACCGGTGGGATGGTGGGCGTGGAGCCGGTCGCCAATACCACTGCAACCCGGGCGGTCAGGGGGGTGACGTCGTCGTCGTGATGCACCTCGACCGAACGCTCACCCGTGAGGCGTGCTGTGCCGCGGACCAGGGTGATTCCGCTGTCCTTCACCCAGTCGGCCTGCGACGAATCGTCCCAGTTGGATGTGAATTTGGTGCGACGATCCAGCACCTGCCCTGTGTCGAGGGGGCCGGTGACTGCTTCCCGGGAGCCGGCCACCGCCGAGGCGGCCTTTAGCGCCGTGCCGGGGCGCAGTAAGGCCTTGGACGGCATGCAGGCCCAGTAGGAGCATTCGCCGCCGACCAACTCAGCCTCGACCAGCGCCGCTGAGAGTCCCGCCCGCACCACGCGATCAGCCACATTCTCGCCGACAGCGCCAGCACCGATCACAATTACGTCAAAATCCCTGGAGTCGTTCATGCCTTGAGCTTTTCACTGCCGGTGCGCCGGGGCAACCTTTGCCTGGCAGTTATCCAAAAGCCGGCACGCAAAAGCCTGGGCAAAAGAAAACACCCCCGGCCGAAGCCAGGGGCGTTTTCTTTTTTGCTGGTGAAGCACTGTGCGCGCGAAGGGACTCGAACCCCCAACCTCCTGATCCGTAGTCAGGTGCTCTATCCATTGAGCTACGCACGCAATCTGGTCAACTTCGGCGATATGTTCAACGCATTCCTGCGTCAGTCACGCCGTTCTTGGCCTTGGATAACTTTACAGCTATTGCTGAGTTACGCCTAATTCGGGGGGAAGGTAGAAGCTTTTGGGCCAGTCACCGCGACATGCGCGACCGCTCGGACTAGACCGGTCTACGTGACCTTAATCACATTGCGGGGTATTGACAGCATCTCAGCACCGTGGATTCTAGGGAAATACCGTCGCAAACCCCATCCCGAGCCCGTTGATGGTGCAAGGGCTGGGAGTGACATGGACCATAGCATCGTTACACCACCCACCCAACGAAGGGACATGTTATGGGCGATCCTTTGCGCCAACTGGTTGAAGACAAGAACCTGAAGGCAACCGATCAGAGCGGCATGCCCGTAGTGCACGTCGGCGGGTTGCAAACCCCGGCACCGACCACACACCCAGCTTTAGTCGCGTGGGTGCAGGAGGTTGCCGACATGGTTCAGCCTGACCGGGTGTATTGGGTCGACGGTTCCGAGGCCGAAAACAAGGCGCTGACCGACGAGCTGGTGGACGCCGGAACCCTGCGTCGGCTTAACCCTGAAACGTTCCCCAACTCGTTTGCGGCCTTTTCGGACCCCGCGGATGTGGCTCGTGTGGAGGAGCAGACCTTCATCTGCTCCGAAAACGAGCGCGACGCTGGGTTCACCAATAACTGGATGGACCCCAGTCAGATGAAGGAGAAGCTGCGAGGCCTCTTCACCGGATCGATGCGCGGGCGCACCATGTACGTGATCCCTTTTGTAATGGGTCACCTCGATGCGGTGAATCCCAAATTCGGCGTTGAAATCACTGATAGCGCTTACGTAGTCACCTCGATGCGCATCATGGCGAACATCGGCACCGAGGTGCTGGAGCGGATGACCGAGCTCAACGCCGAGTACGTGCCGGCGCTGCACTCCCTGGGTGCGCCCCTCGCCGATGGTGAGGCTGACGTTCCCTGGCCCTGCAACTCGGAAAAGTGGATTGTCCATTTCCCGGAAGAGCGCTCAATCTGGTCGTTTGGATCCGGTTACGGCGGCAACGCCCTGCTGGGCAAGAAGTGCTATGCCCTGCGGATCGCCTCGGTGATGGCCCGTGATGAGGGCTGGCTGGCTGAGCACATGCTCATCCTCAAGCTCACGTCACCGGAGAACAAGACCTACTACGTCTCCGCAGCGTTCCCCTCGGCCTGCGGTAAGACCAACCTCGCCCTGCTCGACCCAACTATCGAAGGGTGGAAGGTCGAGACGCTGGGCGATGACATCACCTGGATGCGGTTCGGTGATGAGGGTGAGCTGCGTGCGATCAACCCCGAAGCCGGATTGTTCGGTGTGGCACCGGGTACGGGCTGGCTGACCAATCCGAACGCGATGCGCGCCATCGCCAAGGGTAATTCAGTCTTCACCAACGTTGCGCTGACTGACGATGGCGGAGTCTGGTGGGAAGGAATGACCGCTGAGGTGCCCGAGCACCTGACCGACTGGCAGGGGAACGACTGGACGCCGTCGTCGGACAAGACGGCGGCCCACCCGAATGCGCGGTTCTGCACGCCGATCGACCAGATCGACATGCTTGCCGACGAGTTCAACGACCCCAATGGCGTCGAGATCTCGGCCATCCTGTTTGGCGGCCGCAGGAAAACCACGGTGCCGCTGGTTACCCAGTCGCGCGACTGGGCCAACGGAATCTTTATGGGGTCAACCCTGTCGTCCGAGACGACGGCCGCCGCCGCTGGCGAGGTGGGTCGAGTTCGCCGCGATCCGATGGCGATGCTTCCGTTTATCGGGTACGACGCCGGTGACTACCTACGCCACTGGATCACCCTGAGCAGTAAGGCAGATCAGGAGCGACTGCCGAAAATCTTCCTGGTGAACTGGTTCCGGCGGACCGCCGACGGAGGCTTCGCCTGGCCGGGCTTCGGCGAGAATTCGCGGGTGATGAAATGGGTGATCGAACGGCTCGAGGGTACCGCCGATGCCGTCGAGACGCCCATTGGCTATGTGCCGACCGGCGCATCACTTGACCTCACGGGCCTGGATATGACGCCAGAAGAGGTGGACGCCGCGGTGCGGGTGGATCCCGAGGAGTGGGCGGCCGAGCTGCAGGGTATCGAGGAGTGGTACTCGCGGTTTGGGGAGTCACTGCCGTCCGAGCTGGAGGATCAGCTGAAGGGCCTCAAGGAGCGATTCGGGGTCTAACTTTGGTAGACCATGCACCTAGTAGACAAGTCGACTAGGTGCATGGTCTACTTTGGTATGATCCTTTCTCACGTCATTCTGGGCCTGCTCGCCGTTGCCCCAATGACGGGCTATGACCTAAAAAAACGATTTGACACGAGTGTCAACCATTTCTGGTCTGCCGACAAAGCGCAGATCTACCGCACCCTGAGCAGGCTGGTCACCGACGGCCTTGCTGAGGTGAAGATCGTGCGGCAGATTGGCCTGCCGGACCGTCAGGAGCACCACATCACCGAGGCCGGTAGAGCCACCCTCGGCGAGTGGCTCGTATCTGCACCCGACGCCCACCGGGAACGGGACCCCTTTCTGGCCCGGATCTTTTTTTCGGGCACGCTTCAGCGAAGCGAGATTCTTGCGTTGACTGCGCAACGCAGAATGACCGCGGAGTCCTTGCTGAATGAGTTGTTGGCTCAGCTAGCACCAGGCGAGGGTGCCCCACAGACCCGGGCAGAGTACATGAGATTCGCAACGCTCCGGAACGGTATCAGTCATGTCCGCGCCGAGCTGGAATGGCTGGACGAAGTCGAAAAGGATTTGCCATGACGGCGCTCCAGTTCCCAGTCCTCCACCCGGCGCGAGGCAACGCCTCCGCGTCAGTCGTTTTTCTGCATGGCGGGAACGTCGCGAACTGGATGTGGCAACCTCAAGTCGAAGCGTTCAATGACTATCAGGTCATCACCCCGGACCTCCCCGGCTTCGGCGCCCGAACTGGCGAGCGGTGGATAAGCCTGGATCACGCTGCGGACGAGGTGGCTGAGTTGATCAGGACAAAAGCCGACGGCCCAGTGCATCTGGTGGGGCTTTCCCTTGGAGGTGTCGTGGCGCTCCGTCTATTGGCGAGGCACCCACGCCTGGTAACCAGCTCGCTGGTCAGTGGGGTGCCAGCTCTCGGCGTCGACGGCGTCACGGGCGCCCTGGCCCGAGTGCAGCTTCGATGTTGGGACTATAAATGGTTCTGGCAGTTGCAGGCGCGGGCTTTCAGGCTCCCGGCGGATAGCTATGGCGTTTTTGTGGAACACGGCCTGAGGATGCAGAGCGCCAACGCTCATCGGATGCTGGGTGAAGTGTTCGCAGGCGGCCTGCCGCCCGGGTTGGTTGAGTACCGCGGGCGGCTGCTGGCGCTCGCCGGCGGCAAGGAAACCCGGGCCATATGCGATGCGCTGAAGGTGATCGCCCGGACCGTTCCCCACGGCGTGGCTGCGGTTGTCCCGGGAATGCACCATGTCTGGAATGTCGAGGACCCTCCTCTATTCAATGAGGTCGTGCGTCAGTGGATCAACGGGTCGGTGCACGCTGGCCTTAACGTCCCGGACACGATCGCCCGGTAGGCCCTTCTACTGCCGGACCTGCCCCAAGACCTCGTCGGTCAGGGTCCCGAGAATCTGCGGGTCGATCGCTTCGGCATTCAGGCGCAGGTAAGGCTCCGTGTTCGAGGCGCGGAGGTTGAACCACCAGGACCCGTCATCAGCCGTGAAGGTGAGCCCGTCGAGCTCGTCAACGGTGACACCGTCGTTGCCAAACTCCTCGCGGACGCGGGCAACAGCGGACGGGACGTCATCCAGGCGCGAGTTGATCTCGCCGGAGGAAAAGTACGGCTCGTACTCGCGGCCGAGGTCGGAGAGGGGGCCGGGCTGCTCGCCCAGCGCCGCGAGGACATGCATGGCAGCCAACATCCCGGTATCAGCGTTCCAGAAGTCCTTGAAGTAGTAGTGGGCTGAGTGCTCTCCGCCGAAAACGGCGCCCTCCTCGGCCATCACTGCCTTGATGAACGAGTGTCCCACCCGGGTGCGGACCGGCCGTCCACCCAGCCGTTCGATCAGCTCGGGCACGGCCCGGGACGTAATGAGGTTATGGATGACGACCGGGGCGCTCACGCCGGCGGCCTGGGCGCGCACTATTTCTCGGCGTGCCACCATCGCGGTGACGGCACTCGGCGACACCGGATTCCCAAGTTCGTCAATGACGAAGCAGCGGTCGGCGTCGCCGTCGAACGCAATCCCGATGTCCGCCTGATTGCTGAGCACTGCTGCCTGCAGGTCCAGGAGGTTCGCCGGTTCCAGTGGGTTGGCCGGGTGGTTTGGGAACGACCCGTCGAGCTCGAAGTACAGGGGGACGATGTCGAGGGGGAGGTTCGGAAGCAGCGTATCGCCCAGGACGGCGGGAGTGGTCAGCCCGCCCATGCCGTTGCCGGCGTCGACGACCACCTTCAGCGGGCGCGATCCTGACAGATCCACGAGGGAGCGCAGGTATTCGGCGTACCCGCGAAGCACGTCGCGGACCCCGATGGTGCCGGTTCGTGCCGCCGCGGGGATGTCACCGGTGTTCAGGTATCGCTCGGCGAGAGCCTGAATCTCTACCAGCCCCGTCTCGGAGGAGACGGGTACTGCGCCGGGACGGCACATCTTCATCCCGTTGTACTCAGCCGGATTATGGCTGGCGGTAAAGGTGACTCCCGCAGCGTCGAGGGTGCCACTGGCGTAATAGAGCTCGTCGGTCGAAATGAGGTCGAGGAGGACGACGTCGGCTCCGCGCCGGGTGGCGCCCTTTGCGAAGGCGTTACTGAACTCCGGTGAGGACGGCCGCATATCGCCGCCAACCAGGACAGTGGCGCCAGCGAGATCGAGTACGTCAACGAACGCAGCGCCTACCGCCTCGACAATTTCGGAGGTGATGCTCTCTCCGACGATGCCGCGCACGTCATAGGCCTTGAAGGACGCTGAAAGATCAAAGGATTTAGTCACGGACAGAGTCTAACCGCTGGCTCCCTCCGGACAAGGGCTGTGGAGGCCAGGTCAACGGGGTTTCCCACAACCGCAGTCCCCGCAGGCACGGCTGTCAGCGGGGACTGCGATACTAGGCTCATGGTCGACACCACCACACTTCATGATCAGGCAGCGGTTATTCTGCGGACCCTCGTTGGACGAGAGGACGCCGAGTTCCACGACGGCCAGTTCGAGGCGATCGAGGCCCTGGTGGACGGTGGCCGCAGGGCCCTCGTGGTCCAGCGCACGGGGTGGGGGAAGTCGGCCGTCTACTTCGTCGCGAGCCTGCTCCTGCGCGCCCGGGGGGCGGGACCAACATTGATTGTGTCCCCACTGCTCGCGCTGATGCGGGACCAGGTCGCGGCTGCGGCGCGTGCCGGGGTGCGTGCTGAAGCGATCAACTCGGCCAACCAGACGGACTGGCAGGAGATCACCGACAAACTCGACAACAACTCGGTCGACGTTCTTCTGGTGTCACCGGAGCGGCTGAATAACCCGGCGTTCCGGGAACGCCACCTGCCCGAATTGATCCGACGCACCGGGCTCCTGGTCATCGACGAGGCACACTGCATCTCCGACTGGGGGCATGATTTCCGCCCCGACTACCGCAGGTTGCGTGACCTGATCACCCAATTGCCGGCGGGTGTGCCAGTTCTGGCGACGACGGCGACCGCCAACTCGAGGGTAGTCAGCGACGTCGAGGAACAGCTGGGGACTGACGGCACCGAAGTATTCACCCTGCGAGGCAAGCTTGCCCGCGATTCTCTGAGGCTGGGAGTCCTCCGGCTACCGAGCCCCCGGTCTCGCCTCGCGTGGCTGTTGACCCACCTTGATGACCTCCCGGGCAGCGGGATCATCTATGCACTGACCGTTTCGGCCGCCGAGGACACGGCACACCTGTTGCGGGCGAACGGCCATCAGGTCCTGGCGTATACCGGCCGGACCGACCCGGCCGAACGGGAGTCGGCTGAGGCCGCGTTGAAGAACAATGAGGTCAAGGCCCTGATTGCGACCAGCGCACTGGGGATGGGGTTCGACAAGCCGGACCTCGGATTCGTGGTCCACCTGGGGGCGCCCTCATCACCGGTGGCCTACTACCAGCAGGTGGGGCGTGCGGGCCGTGGCACCCCCAACGCCGACGTGCTGCTCCTGCCGGGCACTGAGGACCGCGAAATCTGGGAGTACTTCGCCACGTCCTCGATGCCATCGGAGGAGAAGGCAACCCGGGTGCTCGAGGCACTGCAGCCCGGCGCGGTCCTTTCCACGCCGGCTTTGGAAGCCCGGGTGAATCTTAAACGCACCCCTCTCGAACTGCTGTTGAAGGTCCTTGACGTGGACGGCGCGGTCCGGAAGGTGCAGGGCGGCTGGGAAAGTACCGGCGCGCAGTGGGTCTACGACAGCGAACGGTATGGGCGGATCGCCAAAGCGCGGATCGCCGAACAGAAGTCCATGTTGGACTATGAGAACACCACACAGTGCCGGATGGAGTACCTTGCGGCAGCACTCGATGATCCGACAGCTGCGCCGTGTGGGCGGTGTGACAACTGTGCGGGCGCGTGGTTCTCGGATGAAGTGGCGCATGATGCCTCAGACAGCGCCCAGAAGGCGCTCAGCAGGGTGGGCGTCGAACTTGACCCGCGGGGTCAATGGCCCAGCGGGATGGACAAGCTGTCGGTCCCGGTCAAGGGACGGATTCCGGCTGGCCAGGCCAACGCGGAGGGCCGGGCGCTGGCCCGACTGACCGATCTAGGGTGGGGCAGTCGGCTGCGGGAACTGCTGGCTGACACGGCCGAAGATCAGCCGCTGGGCCCGCTGGCCCTCGAAGCCTGCGTCTCGGTGCTAGCACAGTGGGGCTGGGAGACGCGCCCCGTGGCCGTGGTCAGTGTGCCGTCGCGTCGTCGACCGTTGCTGGTCCAGTCGCTGGCCGAGAGTCTCGCCAAGGTGGGCCGTATCCCGTATCTCGGTGCCCTGCAGACACCGCACGGCTGGCCCAGCGGGGCTCCGGGCGGCAACAGCGCATTCCGGCTTGCAGCAGTCTGGGATCGTTTCGCAGTCCCCGAGGAGGGGCGAGACTGGTTTGCCGCGAACCCGGGCCCGGTCCTGCTCGTGGACGATCTTGCAGACAGCCGGTGGACCATTACCGTTGCCGGTAAGGCGTTGCGGGACGCCGGCGCCCAGGAAGTGCTGCCGTTTGTCCTCGCCCTGAAGGCCTGACCCCGCCGGGGCACTCCAGCACAGGGCTGACCCGGCCGGGGCATTCCCGCACGGGGCCCGGGCAAAAGAAAGCACCCCCAACCGAGGCCGGGGGTGCTTTCTGAAAAACGCGGAGACGGGGGGATTTGAACCCCCGGTAGGCTTTAGGCCCACACTTCATTAGCAGTGAAGCCCATTCGGCCGCTCTGGCACGTCTCCAGCGGCTATTACTAGCCACCCAAGGCTACCTGTAAGACGCAGGCAAGAGCAAAACCGCCGGCAGCTATAGGCCGCCGGTCAGCGCCTTCCACAAAAACTCCTGCGACATTACGTGCATGCGGGCCGCCTGCCGGTTATCCGATGCGCCGGCATGGCCACCCTCCAGCGCTTCGTGGAACCACACATTGTCAATCGACAGAGCCTTCATCCGGGCCGCCATTTTCCGTGCCTGCACCGGCCCAACCCGGTCATCGCTCGTCGCCGTCCAGATCAGGGTGCGCGGATAGTCGACCCCCGACCGTAGCTGGTGGTACGGGGAGAAGGTCTGGACGTACTCCCACTCCTCGGGCTTATCGGGGTCACCGTATTCGGCGATCCAGGAGTAGCCCGCCGACAGCTTCGTGTAACGACGCATGTCCAGCAGCGGCACACCGCAGGAGATAGCCCCGAACAGGTGTGGGTAGTGCGTGAGCATGTTCCCCACCAGCAGACCGCCGTTACTGCGTCCGGTGCAGCCGAGGAACTCTGGTCGAGTGACGCCGCGTGCCACCAGGTCCTCGGCGATCGCCGCGAAATCCTCGTAGGCCCGATGCCGGTTGGCGTGGAGGGCCGCCCGGTGCCAGGCCGGCCCGTACTCACCACCCCCGCGGATGTTCGCCAGCACGTACACCCCGTGCCTGCCGCTTTCGGTGGTCCGCTCCAACCATCCTCGTCCGATCACTCCCGAGTAGGCGGGAACCATCGCGTGCTCAAACCCGCCGTAGCCGGACAGGAGGGCGGGGTTTCCCCCGTCGAGTGCCAGCTCCGTCGACGCGACCTGAAAGTAGGGGACCCGGGTCCCATCCTTGGACACCGCGAAGTGCTGCTCAACCGTGAACCCGTTGTCATTGAAGAACGACGGCGTCGCCTTGACCTGTTCGTGCGCGCCGCCCACTGTGCCGCGCAGCAGGGTCGTCGGGGTCAGGAACCCGCTGGCCAGCAGCCAGTAGTCATTCCCGTCGACGTCGTCCTCGTCATCAACGGCGAAGGCGTCAACCGAATGCAGGGGCGGGCACGCATCAAGCACCTCCGCCCGCCAACGTTCAGAGGGTTTCAGGACACGAATCTCCGAGGACACGTCACTGAGCAGATTCACCAGCAGATAGTCCCGCGTCCAGCTCCAGGACTGCAACGACGTCTGCGCGTCGGGCTGGAACAGGACGGTCAACGATCGGTCCCCGGCCAGGAAGGAGTCAAGATCGACGCCGAGCAGAGACCCCGAGGCGAACACCGTCCCGTCCACCTCCCAATCGGTGCGCGGCCGCAGGATCAACCACTGCCGGTGCAGTGAAACGTTCACATCGTCGGGCACATCCAGTCGGACCCACTCGCCGTTGTTGCGAAGGTGCGTGCGGCTCGAGTAGAAGTCGATTGTGTCAACGGCGATGTCCCGCTCGAAGCCCGGTGTCTGATCCCTCATCACCACCGCCATCATGTGGTGCTCGGGGATGTCGAAGTACAGCTCAGCGTCAGCCAGGGACTGCCCACGCTGTAGCGTGCGCACCGTCCGCGGATAGGAACTGGTGGTCATTGACCCTGGCCCGAAGTCGGTGGCCAGATGCAGTGCATCTGGCCCGGCCCAGCTGATCCGACTTTTGGCTGCGGGAATGTCGAAGCCATCGGCGACGAAGGTCCGGGAGACGACGTCGAATTCGCGGAACCGCCGGGCGTCACCACCGTCAGGGGAAACAGCGATCAGGGCCCGCTGATACGGCTCGCCGTCGGCCGGTCGGAGGGACATCGCCCCGCCCCACACCCATTCGACGCCTTCGTCGGCGCTGAGCCGGTCAAGGTCCAGCAGCACCTCCCACTGAGGCGATGCGGAGTTGTAGCTGTCCCAGTCGGTGCGCCGCCACAGCCCCTTCGGGTGTTCTTCATCGCGCCAGAAGTTGTAGTAGTGCCCGCCCCGTTTGGAAACCATCGGGATCCGGTCAGTGGAGTCGAGCACCTCCAGGACCCTGCGCTCCATGTCCAGAAAGTCGCCGGTGACGAGCTCTTGCTCGGTAACAGCGTTCTCGGCGTGAACCCACTGGAGGGGTGACTCACCGTAAATGTCTTCGAGCCAGAGGAACTCGTCGTGGTCGGGGATCGGACCGGAGTGCTGGTCTGTGGTGGAGGTCATATTTCCATCCTATGCACGCCTTTCCGCTGCACCCATTCCGGCACCGCCGCGCAGGTCCGGGCCCTCGACGCCGCCAGCCTGGTTCCTTCCCGTCCTGGCCCAGCGGATACCCTTATCGAATGCGCATGGGTCGGAGTCTTCGGGTAGCTGTGGTGGGTGCTGGCCCCCGCGGCACCTCGGTGCTGGAACGACTTATTTCCCAGTGGGAGGCCCATCCGCCCGACCAACGCCAACAGCTCGACATCCATGTCATCGACCCGGAAAGCCCCGGCCCGGGCCATGTCTGGCGGCCGGTCCAGTCCCGACTCTTCCTGATGAACACTCCGTCGCTGTTCCCCACGGTGGTGCCCGTAGGGGCTCCGACCCATGGGTTGGTCCCGTCAGTCGTGGGGTACTCGTTTGACGACTGGCGTGTCCTGGTGACGTCCGACCCGGTCCCCACGCTTTCCAATGCCGACCGCGAAGAGCTGTCGGACCTCGGAAGCTCCGGTTTCCCCAGCCGTGCCTTGTACGGCAGGTATCTGGAGTGGATCTATCAGCAGCTGGTCGACCGTTGCGGTGACGGCGCCACGATCACCCACCACGCCACCGACGCAAGGGAAATCTCCCGGGTGGCTCCCGGTTACCGTCTCCGGTTAGGCGACGATTCGGTGCTGGCAGCGGACGCAGTGGTGCTGGCGCTGGGACATGTTCCCTCGCAGCTCAGCCCCGAACAGGAGACGCTAAGGGACGGCGCCGCACGCTACAGCCTCAAATACTGGCCGCCCGCCGTCCCCGCCGACATCAACTGGGCAAAACTGCCTGCCAAAAAGCCGGTCCTGGTCCGGGGCCTGGGCCTGAACTTTTTCGACGCCATGATCCAGCTGACCGAAGGACGCGGCGGTCGGTTCACCCCCGACGAGGGTGGGAAACTGAGCTACCAACCGAGCGGCAGCGAACCGCAGATCATTGCTGCCTCCCGGCGAGGGGTGCCGTACCGGGCGAAGGCACAACTGGATAGTTACCTCCCTCGCAGCGTGACCTTGCGCTATTGCACGCTACCGGCGCTGCAAACGTTCGCCGACCAGGGAATCACACCTGGCTTCGACCACGATATCTGGCCGCTACTGCACCGTGACGTGGTGACTGCCTACTACTCCACCCTGGTGCGGGTGGCCGGCGCGGACCTGGTGGCCAACCCGGACGGATTCCTGGAGAGAGTTCACACCGCTATCGCCGTGAGCGGCCCGGAATGGACTGCTGCGCTGGACGCGGTCCTCGCCAGCGAGCTGCCCCCCGTTCACCACCTCGATGTTGAGCGGCTGTCCCACCCGTTCGCTGGGCGCAGGTTCGCCAGCGCCCAGGATTACCAGGAAGCGGTGCTTGACTACCTCGACGCCGATGTTGCCGAGTCCTTCAGGGGCGAAGATAGCCCGCTGAAGATGGCGATCGGCGCCATGAATGCTGGCCGTACTGTGATCAAACAGGTGGTCGCCGACGGCGGGCTGACCGATCAGGCCTGGCTGACCGAGCTCAGGGGATGGTTCGAACCCCTGGTGGAGGGCGTGGCCAGCGGTCCGCCAGCGATCAGGATCGCCCAACTGGCTGCCCTGGCACGAGCGGGTGTGGTGCAGTTCATCGGGCCCAACCCCCAGTTCGTTGTCGACGTCGACACCGAACGATTTGAAGCGTCGTCACCGTGGGTGGAGGGTGCCGGGGTAGCAGCGAGCTACCTGGTCGACGCGATGATGCCGCCCAACCGCGCCGCCACCACCCTGTCCCCGCTGCTGCGCCAACTACTCGGCGACGGTCTGGTCCGGCCCAAAATGATGATGGCGACCGACGGCGCGCCGGTCAGCGCGCCGGGACTGGACGTCACGCTGCCCCCTTACCGGGCAATTGACGGCTCGGGTCGCGCGCACCAGCACCTGTACGTGGTGGGTTTGCAGCTCGCTTCGGTCCAGTGGGGGACAGCAATTGCGGCCCAGGCTCACACGTCGCCTGCTGCCGGTAGCCGGACGCTCCGGGACGCCGATGACATCGCCACGGCCATCCTCGCGATCACATAGTTAACCGGAACGGCGGG
>NZ_ALPM01000052.1:0-42824 GCF_000294595.1 Arthrobacter sp. TB 23
CCGCCGGTCTGGCTAGGTTGTCGGACTAGAGGCCTGCGGCATACCTGCCGCAGGCTCCAACCTCGTCGTCGAACCGGTTGACGAATGCTGCCATCGCGTCACGCGCCACGGGGGTGACTGGACGGTAGGTGCCGTCTCTCCAGCCCTCGGAGATCCCGGCATCCTTCAGCCAGGAGATCTCCTTCTCGAACATCGTTCCAACAGGTACGTCAGAGAACGGCGCACCCTTGGGGTTTACATAGCTCATCGCTTCCGCATCGAGGCAAACCTCGCTGGCGAGACGCATCATGAATGCTGCCATCGCGTCCCTGTTGACCGGGGTCACCGGACGGAAGGTCCGGGTGCCGTCGGTCTCAGGCCAGCCGGTCGACAGGCCGGAGGTGTGCATCCACATGATCGCTTCGAAGTGCTCAACCCGGTCCGCTTCGTCAGCGGGGAAGGCTACGTCGCTGAACGGCGACTCCTCGGGAAGCTCGAACTCTGGTTCCCCGGCCAAGCGGTACAGGAACGCCGCCATCGCGTCGCGGTTGATGCTCGCGAGTGGACGGTACGAACGGGTTCCGTCGGCTTCCAGCCAGCCGGTGGAGAGACCGTTTTCTGCCATCCACTCGATGTGGTCCTGGTGTTCGTTGCCTTCGACGTCGGTGAACTCAGCGATTTCGACGCCAATGGGGAGGCGTACCTCGGTGCCGGAGTCGGGTGCGGTCAGGTAGAACGTCGCGCCGAGGGCGTCGGCGGGAACGGTGAACGCGATCCGTG
Source organism: Arthrobacter sp. TB 23 (assembly GCF_000294595.1). Taxonomy (NCBI): domain Bacteria; kingdom Bacillati; phylum Actinomycetota; class Actinomycetes; order Micrococcales; family Micrococcaceae; genus Arthrobacter; species Arthrobacter sp. TB 23. The sequence continues at coordinate 760 of NZ_ALPM01000052.1, forward strand.
CTGCTCCGTCAGTCACGTCGAACGTGCTGATCTCCGCTGGCTCACCGTCGCCGACGGAGTAGGACAGGACGATGCTGGTGTTGGTGGGGCTGCCCAGGGACGTCAGGTCCAGTTTGGAGACGTCGAAGCTGACCTCCTGGCCGAGAACCACGTTCGTGGGTGCGCCCTGAACCTGCACCGCGCGGCGGTCGAAGGTCGGTGAGAGCGGGCTGTTGGCTTCGATGTAGTCGAACCATGCTTCCCGGTCAACCAGACCCGAGTCCAGGGTATCGGCGCCTTCGTTGAAGACCACGAAATCGTCGCCGCCCTGGATCAGGAAGTTGAAAGTGCCAACCCGGTAGTCACGGGTTGGCTCAAGTGGCGCCCCGTCGATGGTTACCGAAGTGATCCGGGAGCCTTCGGCCGCCTGGGCATCGTAGGTGTAAGTGACATTGTCCGACAGTCCCAGATGCAGGAAGTTGGTGCGGACGCCGCCCTCGCGGGGCCACTGCTGCTCCAGCAGTTCGGCGAACTGGGCGCCGGTCAGCGTGGTGGTCGCCAGGTTGTTCAGGAAGGGCAATACCGCGTTGGCTTCAGCGACTGTGATGTCGCCGTTCTCGTCGTAGTACAGCTCGGCACGGAGCCCACCGGGGTTGGCGACGCCGATTTCGGCTCCGCCGCGCAGATCCGACTGCAGTGACGACAGCAGCGAGTCAGCGACCAGATTGCCCAGCGTGGATTCCGATCCGCGGTCATCACGCGAATCACCGGTGAACGCGGTGGTGATGTCCTCGGTGACCTTCCCGAGGACAACGCTGCCGAGCTCGTCGGCAGTCGCAATCGCTTCGTTGACGATCGTCTGGACCTCTGCCACCCGTGGGTAGTCGGCGACCAGCTCGGCGTCGTCGATCCCTGTACGGGGTACGTTGCGGGCCTCATACTCGACGACGTCGCCGGTGAGGGTGTCGACGGTCAGCTCGATCTGACCGATGAACTCGCCATAAGAACCTGTTTGGACGATCGGACGGGTTTCGCCGGCCTCGCCGGGAACTGGAGCGTCTGAGGCGTAGAACGAGTGGGTGTGCCCGTTAAAGATTGCGTCCACCAGTGGTGTGGTCCCATTGACGATCGCATCGAATTCGCTGCCCGGGATAACTTCGGGAAGGGCTGCCGAGTCTTCGCTCGATCCGTCAGCACCCGCATGGTACTCCGCGACGATGACGTCGGCCAGGTCGCCGTCCTCGATCTCCTGCGCCACACGGTTGACGGCCTCGACGGGATCCCCAAAGTCGATGGTCTCGATGCCGCCGGGGCTCACCAGGGTAGGTGTTTCCTGGGTGACAGCCCCGATGACAGCTACTTCGATGCCATCCACTGTGAAGACTTCGTACTCATCCAACGCCGGTTCCTGGGTGCCCTTGGTGTAGACGTTGGCGCCCAGATAGGAGAAGTTTGCGATTGGTTCAACACGCTCGGTGAGGTCCGCGAATCCGCCGTCGAATTCGTGGTTGCCGACCGCCGAGGCGCGCAACTCCAGCGCGTTGAGCACATCGATCGTTGGAACGTCGCGCTGCGATGAGGAGGCGTACAGCGACGCCCCAATGTTGTCACCGGCCGAGATGAAGAGCGTGTTCTCCGCGCCGGCCTCAGCCCTCAACTGTTCGACGGTGCCAGCGAACTTCACCGTGTTGCGGTCGATGCGTCCGTGGAAATCGTTGATGTTGAGAAGACTGATCTCGGTGGTGACGCCGGGGGCTTTGACTTCGACGTCGGTCTGTTGCGTCGCATAGGCGGGTAGTGCGGCTATCGGGGAGGCGAGAAGCCCCACCGCTAGCGTGGCACCAAGCCCGCCCTTCCATGACGAATGTTTCATCCGCTAGTTCTCCTTGGCTTTGGCTGTTGACAGCCGCGAGTGAGTCCGCCTGTGTGTGAAACACGGGCCTGGTGGCTCGAAAAATATGCTGAATGTGATCCAACTGACCTTTTGAGTCAAACCGAGCCAACCAGACCATCGTGAACGAGAGGTGACTAAAAGTGAAGAGCAGGGGGCCAGCCTTTAACGAAAGTTGGCCCCGGTTCGAAGCCGGGGCCAACTTTTCCAGGGCGGAACGCGCCGCAGGACTTACCTGCCGCAGGATCCAAACGTGTCGTCGAACCGGTTCACGAAGGCTGCCATCGCGTCGCGGGCCACCGGGGTGACCGGGCGGTAGGTGCCGTCGCCCCAGCCCTCGGAAATCCCGGCGTCCTTCATCCAGGAGATTTCCTCCTCGAACATCATGCCCTCAGGCACGTCCGTGAACGGGGGGCCGCTGGGGTCGACATACTCGATGGCTTCCTCGTTCAGGCAGGTCTGCCCGGCGAAGCGCTTCAGGAATGCTGCCATCGCGTCCCGGTTGACCGGGGTCACCGGGCGGAAGGTCCGGGTGCCATCGGTCTCTGGCCAGCCAGTGGAAAGCCCCGATTCGTGCATCCACATGATCGCGTCGAAGTGCTCAACCCGGTCAGCTTCATCGGCGGGGAAGGCTACGTCGCTGAACGGTGATTCGTTTGGAAGTTCGAACTCAGGTTCCCCGGCCAGCCGGTAGAGGAACGCGGCCATCGCGTCGCGGTTGATGCTTGCCAACGGGCGGTAGGTCCGGGTGCCATCGGCTTCCAGCCAGCCGGTGGAAAGGCCGTTTTCTGCCATCCACTCGATGTGGTCCTGGTGTTCGTTGTCCTCAATATCGGTGAACTCAATGACTTCGTCCAGATCCAGACCGACAATTACTGGATCGTGGTCGCTGGCGCGGTACTGGTCAGCGGTGTAATAGTTCACCGGGGTGTAGTTGAACCGGCTGTACTCGAGCGCCACCGATTCGACCGCATTGATATTCCAGATGTCGACGCCGGTGACAGTTGCATCGGCTTCAGGTGAGGCGAGGATGTGATCCAGTGATCCTGACTGTCCACCAAAGACGTAGGAGTACTTCCCGGTGTCGGCGCCCTGGTTGATGTACCCGGCCTCGTAGAACACCTGCATGGGGTCTTCAGCCGTGTAGGAGTTGAAGTCACCCGTGAGGAAAACCTTATCGGTGCCAGCTTCGGCCTGCATCGTGTCGGCGAAGTCCACGAGAGCTGCTGCCTGCTTTACGCGGTCAGGGTTTGAAGCTCCCTGCCCGTCGCCCTGGTCTTCATTCTCCCCGGAACCGGAGCCCTTCGACTTGAAGTGGTTCACGATCGCAAGGAACTTCGTCGACTCGCCGCCGCCAGCGACCTGGAAGGCTTGCGCTAGCGGCTTTCGGGCGTTCGAGAACGCGACGTCGTCATCGAGGATGACTGAATCACCGACGGTCTCTACCGCGGCGGGCTTGTAAATGAAGGCGTTGCGGATGACGTCTTCGTTGGCGGGCACCTCGGCGGGGGAGGGGACGAAGTCCCAGACCCCCGGCTCAACTTCGTTCAGGGCCGTGGTCAACGAAGCGAGCGCCTCGTCACGATCCTTGCCGAAGGCCGCCGAGTTCTCGATTTCTTCCAGCGAGACCATGTCGGCGTCAAGGTTGGTCAGCGCATCAACGATCTTGGCTTCCTGGCGCTCAAGACTTTCAGTGTTGGCAGCACCGCGAGCGTCACAGCCGCCCCGGACCGTGATGGGGTTGCCAGCGCGGTCGTTGTAGTAGGTGCACCCGGCCAGCTCATCACCGGTAGTGCTGAAGTAGTTCAACACGTTGAACGAGGCAATCTTGATGTCGCCGCCCACTTCCACTGGGGTGGCCGGCCGTTCGCCTGCGAAGGTGACTGGCTGAACTTCATCGGCATTATCAGGGGTGAGGTGTGTCACCGGCTGGAATCGCCATACGCCGAAGTCGAAGTCGACGATGACGTCGGAGACAAAGGTCGCTGACCCGTTGACCCGGACTGGATTCTCGACCGTCAGGTAGGGCAGGGCGCGGTCCATGTTCCGGACGAAGTCGATCGTGGCGCCGTCGTCGAGAGTGACTCCGCGGGCGCTGTTGTCTGCCTGAACGGCCGCGTTCTCCGGGGTGCCGGGAGGGGCAATTTCGGTGGGCTGAACCAGGGCGTCGGTGCCGAAGGCCAGATCAATTTCGCCGTAGCGGTTCAGGTCATAGTTGTCCGTAACGGTGAAGTCGCCGGTCGGCCTGACGAGCATGCTCTCCAGCACTTCACGCTCGGCGTTGGTTGCCGGCCAGGGCGTGATGAGGGACTTGACCTCCTCGGCTGGCTCGGTCAGCACGGTGGCCGCACCGGCCACTACCTCGATCTGGGTGACACCGAAGTTCTCCCCGGCCTCACCCGTAACCTCCACATGGTCACCGATCGCGACGTCGGCGACGGTGCCTGGGGAGTAAATGAAGATGCCGTCAGAGGCGGCACCCGCTTCGCCGCCGGTGCCTTCTGTCTGGATCACGTAGCCGTCAATGCCACCGGTGGGATAGGCGGCGGTAACAACGCCCCGGGTGGTGACCGTTTCACCCGCCAGCGGTGTGGCAGTTCCGGTGCCCTGAATCTCGTTGATGGGAACAACGTCGCCGGCGACCGGCGGTTCTGGCTCCGGTTCGGGTTCAAAGCTGCCCGTCTCGCCGTCAGCGTTCGTCGGTGTGACCGCCTCGCTGAGGGTGAAGTCGGCTGAGTTGTCGTCGGTGTCGACGAAGCCTGTCCGATTCAATGACCGGGGGTCGGAGTTGCTGTCGGGTTTGGGCGCAACAGCTGTTTCGAACGTGTTCGAGGACCCGTACCCCAACAGGTCTTCGATCGCAGGGTTGCCGGTCACCGAACCGGTGGCCAGCGGATTCAGGGCCGCGGAGTCATTCGACAGGATCAGGGTGCCGCCGCCCCCGGCGAAGCTGGCGCCTATCGTCGCGTCCACCTCAGGCAGCGCGACACCGTTGTCGGCGTTGCTGGATCCGCCGACCAGGTAATGGCCATTAGCCGGAATGGTGCCGGTCAGCGGTGCAACACCGGTTGGTGCGGCGGACCCACTGGCGGACCGGTACTGCAGGGACCAGCCGCTGATGTCCACCGGCTGATCTGTGGTGTTGTGGAGTTCAACAAACTTGTTCAGATACGGGGCATTGGCGCTTCCCCCGTTCACATAGGCCTCGTTGATCACGATGCCGTTCGGTGCCGCGTAGGCGGGAAGCACGGCTACCGGCGAGGCGAGCAGCCCCATCGTTAGCGCAGCACCAAGCCCGCCCTTCCATGACGAATGTTTCATCCGCTAGATCTCCTTGACTTTGGCTGATGACAGCCGCGAGTGAGTCCGCCCGTGTGTGGAACACGAGCCTGATGGCTCGAAAAAAGTGCTGAATGTGATCCAGCCGACCTTTTGGGCCACGTTCGAGCCAACCAGACCATCGTGAACGAGAGGTTGCGGAAAGTGAAGGGTAAGCGAGTCAGGCGTTAACGAATGTTGGCCCCGGTATGAAACCGGGGCCAACACTTTCTACGGGCGGAAGGTAAGAGATTCGAACTCTTGGTACGGGGTTACCGCACACTGGTTTTCAAGACCAGCTCCATCGGCCGCTCGGACAACCTTCCCAAGTGAGTAGTCTTTCACGTAGCTTCCAGTTCAACCAAAAAACCGTTCCAGTGGAGGACCTTTTGAGAGCAGTAGTAATCACCGAACCAGGCGCACCAGAGGTGCTCAGTGTGTCGCAGGTGGCTGCGCCCCAGGCAGGGCCGGGGGAGCTGCTGATCGACGTCGTCGCCGCCGGGCTGAACCGGGCGGACGTCCAGCAGCGCAAAGGACTCTACCCTCCGCCGCCGGGTGCGTCGGAGTATCCCGGGCTGGAGGTCTCGGGCAGGATTGCCGACGCCGGTGGGTCCGGTTTTTCGGTGGGTGATGAGGTGGTGGCGCTGCTGTCCGGCGGCGGGTACGCGGAGCAGGTCNCCCCGCCGGTCAGGTCCTTCGTGCGCCGTCGGGAATGGATCTGGTAGCGGCTGCGGCCCTGCCGGAGGTTGCGGCGACTATCTACTCGAACCTGTTCCTCACCGCGCACCTTCAAGCCGGCGAGCGGGTGTTGATCCATGGGGGCGCCGGCGGAATTGGAACCATGGCCGTCCAGCTGGCGCTTGCGTTCGGGGCTATCCCGCTTGTCACTGCGGGATCGGCGGCAAAGCTCGAGGTTGCACGGGGCCTCGGCGCCGTCACCTGCATCAACTATCGGGAGCAGGACTTCGTCGCTGAAGTAGCCGCAGCCACGTCGGGTCGAGGGGCGGACGTGATTCTCGACGTCGTGGGCGCCAAGTACCTTGAGCAGAATGTTCAGGCGCTCGCCGTCGGGGGGCGCCTGGTCATCATCGGTTTGCAGGGCGGTGCCAGGGCCGAGCTGAATCTTGGTGCGCTGATGACGAAGCGCGCTTCGGTGGCCGGCACCACACTGCGTGGGCGTCCAGTGGCTGAGAAGACTGCCATCATGGCGGCGGTCCGGGACCATGTCTGGCCGCTTGTCGAGTCGGGCAAGGTCAAGGCGATGGTAGACCGCACCTTCCCGCTGGAGCGTGCGGTCGAAGCCCATCAGTACTTTGATTCCGGGGAACACACCGGGAAAGTTCTCCTCACGGTGGCTCCTCCCCACTGATCAGCAGGGATGGATGAAACGACCACTTGAATCCGCCGACTGTCTAGACCTTCCCGCTCAGCGGGCACGATCGGTGTATTTCTGTAGCGGGAGGCTACTTCTCGAAGTGGGTGGTGGTTGGTGCCTGATTGGCCGAAGCCACAACCGCGCTGGCAACTTCGCGCAACTTGATGTTGCGGGCACTGGATGCGGACTTCAGGATCTCAACCGCCTCGTCCTGCGAGCACCGGTTTTGGGCCATGATGATTCCTGCCGCAAGGTCGATCACCGTGCGGGACCGCATGGCGGCTTCGAGGTGCTTGCTGGCATCGCTGAGCTGAGCCATCCGCACCGCAAGCCGCAAGGACTTGGAGGCTTCCAATGCAAAGGCTTCGGCGGCCGCGACGGCGTCGTCGTCGAACGCGTTGGTCACGGTCGAATAGAAATCGAGACCAGCCCGCGACTCGCCGCCCAGGGGGACGGGTATCCCCAACGCCGAGCGGATGCCGTGCTCGGCGACGGCGTCCCGGTAATCGGGGAACCGGGTGTCATTGGGAACATCGCGCACGTGGACCGTCACGTTTTCGCGTGCGGCCCGCAGGCACGGACCGTCGTCGAAGGCGTACTGAATCTCGTCGGTCTTCCGGGCGAGCTCGCTGCTACTGGCGACCGTCCCCATGGTGCGGGGGCGGAGGAGTGTCAGCCCACACAGCACCTCACCGGAGGCCTTCGACGTCAGCGTTTTCGCGGCCAGCTGGGTGAGCCCGGTGAGAAAAGTGCTCACGTCGTCGCTATCCATCACCATGTCCAGCAAAACGTTGTGAATATCCGACTCCACCCGCTGGGCTTCTGACATGCTGTTCTCCACTTCTTGGCGTCCTTCAACGACCCCACACCTGACGGAGTCAACTCTAATCGGTGCGAGACTCGGGCGGGTTCTGGTCGGCGATCCGGTGTTGAATAGCTGCGCCGCCCAGTCTTGTCGGGATGGGATATAGTCATAGACAGGTTGAGCAGACAGCCACGGGAACCTCTCCTCGTAAACAGGATTTCGATGGCCTTAACGCTGCACGGATTGCCCCTTCGGGCCCCGGTCAAGACACCCACATCCTCCCGCGCCGCGGGCATCTCTCAGACGGCTTGTCCCTCGGCAATTCCGCGTCTGTGAGGACCGCCCTGCGTCCGGCCAGCTGGTGATGTCACCCGTTTGGCCCTGCTGCTTTGTCAGCGCCTCCTCGTATTTAGTCATCTTGGAAGGACCCCCATGACCGACACCACCCGCCTCGCTCCCGATGAGGCGTTCCCTGACGACCTGACACAGTTGGAGAGCTCCGAGGTGATGATCCTGAACAGCAGGATTCATCGCGAACTCGACGCCGAATACGTCAGGTATGGGCTACCGGACCCTGAGACCGAGGGGCGACTCGAGGAGATTACCGAGGAGCTGGATCGTCGTGAGAACCAATGCTACCGGTCGTCGTCACCACAGGAAATCGTCGGCGACTAGCCGGGTCCTCGGCTGCAGGAAGTCCGGGGTAGCTCCACGGGGAGTCATCCGGGCCTTCCCCAGTGGCGCACCGTGAGACGATAATTCCATGAGTAAACAGCAGAGTCTTGCTCAAACAGACACCACTCCGGCCCGTCTCCTGGAGTTCGTCGATTCCCCAGCCAGACTGGCGCGCCGCTGATCGCCATGGGATTCTTCTCCGCTGCCCGACAAGGGCGCAAGGACGATGCCGAGCTCGGCACGGGCGTCTGGCGGCGTGCCCATGACCGCTTCCGCCGCGGCCTGGACCAGTATCACCAGATTCTTGAAGGCGTGGCCGACGACGAGGTCTATAACCAGCTGGCCGGACTGGCCAATGAGCTCGGGCCCCTGCTGGAACGGGTGCACACCATTTGTGTGACCGCGCAGGCGTCATCACCCAGCCAGGGGTTGGACATCCCGGGCGCGCTCACGCCAGTACACAGGGCGCTTTCGAGGGCCGGAAACTCCCTCGCGACAACGGCCGAGGCGGCCGCGATGGCGAGGCTCGACGGCGAACGCTGGGGGCTGGCATCTGCTGGCCTGGATAACGTGAAAAGGCGAGCCGACCTGGTCGAAGAAGATATTGCCGAAGCTGAACGTCAATTGGCGGCAAGCCTGAACGTCTGACAATAAAAAGGGTGCTGACGAAATAATTCGGCGTGGATAGCGGTTCACTTTAGTGACATCGCATTCATTCACACGGCGAAAGGCATTTATGACTACCTCACCGAATCTCACATTCCACGATGGCGTTAGCATCCCCCAGCTCGGCTACGGCGTATGGCAGGTTGACGACGCAACCGCGGAAGACGTCGTCGGGCGCGCCTTCAAGGCCGGGTACCGCCACATCGATACGGCGGCCGCCTACCAGAACGAAGCGGGTGTCGGCCGGGCCATTGCTGCCTCCGGTCTGGACCGCGACGAGCTTTTCATCACCACAAAGCTGTGGAACGCCGACCAGGGTTATGAGAGCACGCTTAAGGCGTTCGACGTCTCGATGGAGAAGCTTGGCCTGGAGAAGCTCGATCTTTACCTGATCCATTGGCTGCAACCGAAGCAGGGTAAGTACCTTGATACGTGGAAGGCGCTGATCGAACTGCAGAAGCAGGGGCGGGTCACTTCGATCGGGGTGTCGAACTTCACCGTCGAGGCTCTTCAGGAGATCATCGACGCAACCGGAGTCGTTCCCGTGATCAACCAGGTGGAGACGCACCCGTTCTTCAACCAGGCGGAGCTCAAGGCCTTCCATCAGGAGAAGGGCATCCTGCACGAGTCCTGGTCGCCGCTGGGTTCGGGCAAGGGGCTCCTCGAAGACCCAGCCCTGGTCGAGATCGCCTCCAAGCACAACGCCACACCGGCACAGGTTGTCGTGGCCTGGCACCTCGCGCTCGGCAACGTGGTGATCCCGAAGTCAGTCACTGAGTCTCGGATTGTCGAGAACTGGGACGCCCTGGATGTCACGCTCGACGCCGGGGACATCGACGCCATCAACGCCCTCGATAAGGGTGCCGACGGGCGTATCGGCGCGGACCCGGCAACTGCCGACTTCGCCTAACCGCCAGGCGCGTTAGCTTCACGCGCTCCGGTAAGCAACCTGGACATCGGTGTGGGAAATTCCCTCACCGGTGTCCAGGTTGCTAACGCGTGTCCGGGTTGCTCACCGGATTAAAGAAGTGGAGCCTCCTGCCAGAGTCGAACTGGCGACCTTCTCATTACGAGTGAGACGCTCTACCGACTGAGCTAAGGAGGCTGAAGCTTCAGGAGACGCGCGTGAGCACGGCCCAATCCACAAGCGTCAACTCTATAAGAGCAGCCGCGTGCAGGTCAAAAGCAGCCACGGTGGGCGCATCAGTCGCAGCTGACGCCGTCCTCGGGAAGCGTGCCGTCAACGAAATAGTCATCCACGAGGTCCTCGATGCAGTCGCCGGCCCGACCGTAGGCGGTGTGACCTTCGCCGTCCCAGGTGACGTGGACTGAGGTTTCGAGCTGATCCGCCAGCGCCAGCGACCAGTCGTAGGGCGTTGCGGGGTCTCCGGTGGTGCCGATGACCAGCATTGGTGCGGCATCAGGGGCCGACGCCGGAGCGGGCGCGAGCACCGGCCCGTACTCCCACGCGTCGCAGGTCACCCCGCCGTAGGCGAGATAGGGGCCGAAGGTCGGCGAAGCCTCGGCTAGTTCGTCGGCGTCGGCCGCCAACTCCGCGGGGTCATTGGTCATCGGGTAGTCGAGGCAGTTGATCGCGATGAATGCGGCGTTGCTGTTGGTGAGGTAGCTGCCGTCTGCTTCGCGTTCAGCACCGAGGTCCGCCAGTTGCAGCATCGCGGACGGGTCGCCCTGCAGCGCCTGGTCGAGCGCGCCGGTGAGCAGGGTCCAGTTGTTGTTGTCATATAACGGCAGGATGAAGCCGCTGAAGAAGGTGCCGATCGTGACCAGGCGGCCGTCAGCGGCTGTCATCGGGCTTTCCTCGACCGACCGGAACAGGTCCTGGATGACTGCCACGCCCTCCTCGATTCCGGCGGGAAGGGGGCAGTCGCTGGAGAGCTGGCAGTCAGCCACATAGGTGCGCAGCGCCGTCTCGAAGGCCTGGGCCTGCCCCAGCGTGATCTCTTCATTGCTCAAGGACGGATCCACTGCGCCGTCCAGCACCAGTCGCCCGGTGTTGGCGGGGAACAGTTCGGCGTAGGCAGCACCAAGTGCCGTGCCATAGGAGAACCCAAGGTAGTTGAGGTCTTGGTCGCCGACGGCGGCACGCAGAATGTCCAGGTCGCGGGCCGCGCTGTCGGTGTCCACGTACCCGAGCAGTTCACCGGTTCGTTCGGCGCACTGTGCGGCGAAGTCCTCAGCTTCGGCGGTGAGCGTCTCAAACGCTTCCTCGTCGGAGATCTCCGGCTCCAGATATTCCAGCCTGTCCGCTTCGCGCTCCTCGTCGGTCTGGCAGTCGACGGCCGACGATTTCCCCACCCCGCGGGGGTCGAAGCCGACGACGTCGTAAGCCTCCCGCAACCGGTCGCTGGTGACGTACGTCAGTGCGTCCTTGACGATGTTGACGCCGGACCCGCCCGGGCCGCCCGGATTGACCAGCACCGAACCCTGGGATTCGCCCGTGGCGTCGCTGCGAATCAGGGCGATATTGATCGAGTCGCGCGCAGGGTCGGCGTAATCCAGGGGGACCTTGACGGTGGCGCAGGCGAACGTCTCCTCGCACAGCTCCCAGGCCACCTCCTGGGTGTAGAAGCTTTCAAGGTCCGCGGGCACATCCCCAACGACCTCGGGGTTCACTGATTCGACCCCCGTTTCCGGACCATCGCCCGGCCCGGGGGAGAGCAGCTGGCAGCCGGACAGCGCCAGCGCGCCGGAGAGGACGACGGCGGCTGAGGCCAGACGACGGTGGGGAAAACGTCTCACGCGGTGTAATCCTTTTCGGGGAGGAGGCTGACTGCCATGGCCTCGATGGCAAGCAACGGGGCAACGTTGGTGTTAACGATCCGGTCCCGCACTTTGTTGATGGCCTCAATCCGCACCAGTGTCGCCTCAGGTGTCCCGGACCGGGCGAACGCCTCCAGCTCGGGGCGCAGCGGCTCGTTCACCAGATCGCGACCGCTGGAAACCTGCAGCATCAGCACATCCCGGTAGAAGGACGTCAGGTCGGTCAGCGCACGGTCAAAGTAGTCGTTCTTCGACCGCTTGGCCCTGCGGGTCTGGTCATCCTCCAACCGCTTGACCTGCCCCCGGATAGCCGGCGGCAGGGTGCCGCTTTCGGGCGCGCCGAGGGTAGCGAGCAGCGCGGCCTTCTCCTGGGCATCCCGCTGCTCGAAGGAGCTCTGCGCCTCGGCCTCGGCTAGTTTCACCAGATCCGCCGCCGCCTTCATTGCCCCGGCGACGCTCTTCAGATCAAGCGGCAATCTCACGATCTGGTTCCGCCGGTCCCGGGCGCCGTCGTCGGTGGCGAGCCGTTTGGCCACGCCGATGTGGCTTTGCGCTGCCCGCGCTGCGGCTTCCGCCGTCGCCGGATCGATGCCGTCGCGGCGGACCAACAGGTCGGCCACGTCCTGCACCGGCGGCAGTCGCAGGTTGACGGCCCGGCACCGGGATCTGATGGTCACCAGCACGTCGCCGGGGCTCGGCGCGCACAGCAACCAGATAGTCCGGGGCGGCGGCTCTTCGATGGCCTTCAACAGCACATTGGTGCTGCGCTCCTGCATCCGGTCGGCGTCCTCCACGATGATGACCCGCCAGCGGCCGGTGGACGGCTTGTCCTGTGCTTTACGAACCAGTTCGCGCGCCTCATCAATGCTGATTGTCACTTTTTCGGTGGTGACGTTGGTGATGTCGGCGTGCGAGCCTGCCAGGGCGGTCCGGCATGCCCGGCACTCCCCGCAACCTCGTTCGTCCAATGCGTCCCGGTCGCAGAGCAGCGCGGCGGCGAATGCCCGTGCGGCGTTGGACCGACCCGATCCCGGTGGACCGGTGAACAGCCAGGCGTGGTTCGGTTGACCGGCAGACGCGGCGCGTTTGAGCTGCTCAACCACGGGCTCCTGACCCATCAGGAAGGTCCATACGCTCACGCCAGATGCTCCTCGACTGCTTTGAGGATGGCGTCCGCCAAGTCAGTGACCGGGTTCCGGGCCGGCAGCACCAGATATTGGGCCGGGTCGGCGGCCGCCCGTTCGAGGAACGCCCCGCGGATCAGCGCATGGAAAATGTCCGGCTCGGATTCCAGCCGGTCCTCAGCCCCGTTCTGCATCCGGCGTCCGCGCCCCTCCAACGGGTCGACGTCGAGCAGCACCGTGAGATCGGGGCGCAACCCCTCGACGGCCCACAAGTTGACCTCCAGCACGCTATCCGTCCCCAGGCCGCGCCCGGCGCCCTGATAGGCCACCGAGGAGTCGATGTATCGATCGCAGACGACGACGGCGCCCCGCTCCAGTGCGGGCAGGATCGTCTGGTGGACGTGCGCCGCCCTGGACGCGGCGAAGATGAGGGCCTCGGTCCGGGGATCAATGTCGCCCTGACCGTGATCGAGGACCAGAGAGCGGAGTTTCTCCCCAATGACCGTGCCACCAGGTTCCCGGGTGCGTATCACTTCAAGGCCGCGTTTCTGCAGCGCGGTGGCCAGCAGACCCGCCTGGGTGGACTTGCCGGCGCCGTCGCCGCCTTCGAAAGCAATGAACAGCCCGGACGTGCGGCGTGCGGATGGTGTACTCACCCGACCAGCCTATCGAGGATCACCGACACACTTGTCCTGCCGGCCGTCACCCGGCCCAGGGGAGCGGGTCACATTTCACCCGGTCGCCACGGCCAACTACCCTGAACCCATGACCCACCACGATCACCACCAGCTCGCCCCGGACACGATAGTGGTGGCCGCCGGCCGCCCCCCGCGGGAGCACGATGCCCCGGTGAACCCGCCGATCGTGCTGTCCTCTACCTTCCACGAGGCGGTGGATCCAGCGGCGGGGGACCGCATCTATGGCCGCATGTCCAACCCCACCTGGGACCCGTTCGAGGAAGCCCTCGGCAAGCTCGAGGGTGCGGCGCTGCCGGCCCTCGTGTTCAGCTCAGGCCTGGGTGCTGCTGCTGCCGCGTTGTCGCTGGTGCCGACGGACGGCAACGTTGTCATGCCCCGCCACGCCTACGCCGGGTCGCTCAGCCTCGCCGGTGATGAGGCGTCGCGCGGCCGGTTCACTGTGCAGACGGTTGACGTCGCCGACACTGACCAGGTGCTCGCCGCCCTGGCCGGCACTGACCTGCTCTGGCTGGAGAGCCCCACCAACCCCATGCTCGAAGTGGCCGACCTGCGAACCATCATCAGCGCCGCGAAAAAGGCTGGAGTCACGGTGGTGGTTGACAACACGTTCAACACGCCGCTGGTTTGCCGGCCCCTGGACTTCGGCGCCGACGTCGTGCTCCACTCGGTGACCAAGTATCTGGCCGGTCACTCCGACGTCGTCCTGGGCGCCCTGGCCACCTCCGACCCTGATCTGCAGGCGAAACTGCTCAAGCACCGCACCCTGTATGGGGCCATTGCCGGACCGTTCGAGGTCTGGCTGGCGCTCCGCGGGCTACGTACGCTGGCCCTCCGGGTTGAACGGTCCCAGGCCACGGCCCTGTACCTTGCGCGCAAACTCCAGTACCACCCGGCTCTGACCAGGGTTCGGTTCCCCGGACTACCCGAAGATCCCGGGCACCAGCGCGCCGCCGACCAGCTGAACGGCTTCGGCTCAATTATCAGCATCGAACTGGCAGATGTGGCAGCAGCCGAGGCCCTGGTCTCGGCGGTGCGCCTGTGGCTGCCAGCAACTTCCCTGGGTGGCGTCGAATCATTGATCGAACGACGGCGGCGGCAGACCGGCGAGCCGGTGACCGTGCCGGAATCCCTGGTGCGGCTCTCGGTTGGGATCGAAAACCCCGAGGACCTGTGGGCGGATCTGGAGCAGGCCCTGGCCGGGCTGGGAGAACTCGACGACTCCACCCGATAAGCTGGACCCGTGAACATCGCTTATGACATTCGGAATTATCTGTACCTGGCGCTCGGGTTGGTGGCGGTTGGTATTGAGATCTGGGCGCTTGTCGATTGCGTGAGGCGGCCCGCCGCGAACTTTGAGGCCACGATGAAGCGCACCAAGGGCTTCTGGACCGCGATGACCGGTGGAGCTGCCGCCGTTGGCGTGCTGACGGTCCTCGTGACCGCATCTGGGCTCTTCGGCCTGCTGCAGATCGTCGCAGTGATTGCGGCGTGCGTCTACCTCGCAGACGTGAAACCGGCCGTCTCCGAGGTGCGGGGTGGCAGCGGTCCCTACGGCCCGTGGTAACCCACCGCCAGTAACAGAAGTGCACGACGGATGAACCTGAGCCTCCCATACGGCAGACTAAACCCATGACTTCCTACAAAGTGATCCTGCTCCGCCACGGCCAAAGTGAGTGGAACGAGAAAAACCTCTTCACCGGGTGGGTTGATGTGCCGCTCACCGAACAGGGCCGTGCCGAAGCCATCCGAGGCGGTGAACTGCTCGTCGAGGCCGGGCTTCTCCCCGACATCGTTTACACCTCACGGCAAAAGCGGGCCATCATCACGGCCAACCTCGCTCTCGAAGCCGCTGACCGCAGCTGGATTGACGTCAAACGCCACTGGCGGCTCAACGAACGCCACTACGGAGCCCTGCAGGGCAAGGACAAGGCGCAGACGCTCGCCGAGTTCGGTGAAGCCCAGTTCATGGAGTGGCGACGCTCCTATGACACCCCGCCGCCGCCCATCGAGGACAGCAGCGAGTTTTCCCAGGCCAACGACCCGCGCTACGCGGACCTCGGCGACGCCGTTCCCCGCACCGAATGTCTCAAGGACGTCCTCGACCGGTTCCTCCCATACTGGGAATCTGACATCGCCCCCGACATCAAAGCGGGCAAGACGGTCCTCATCGCAGCTCACGGAAATTCGCTGCGCGCGCTGGTGAAGCACCTCGACGGCATCAGCGACGCCGACATCGCGTCGCTGAACATCCCCACCGGTATCCCGCTGATCTACGAGCTGGACGAAAACCTGGTGCCAGTCAAGGCTGGCGGCACCTACCTCGACGCTGACGCCGCAGCCGCAGCGATTGAAGCCGTCGCCAACCAGGGCAAGCACTAACAGTCAACCAACGACGACGACGGCCGGTCCCCCTCACGGGGCCGGCCGTCGTCGTTCAGGCCTGGGGGCTAACCCGGCGATATGTCGTTTTAGATCAGTGGTGCGCTGGGCTGCCATTCACCGGTCACCAGGTAGGTGACCTTACGTGCAACCGAGACGCCATGATCGGCGAATCGTTCGAAGTACCGGCTGGCCAGGGTCACATCGACAGTGATGGGAGCTGAAACATCCCATTCGGGTGAGGCGAGGGCCTTGAACACGCCAGCGTGCAGTTCGTTGATCCGCGCATTGTGGGCATAGATTTCGTTGCTCAGCTGGAGGTTGCGGGTCTCCAGCAGATGCTTCACCTTAATGGCGATCTGCTGATCCAGCTGGGCCATTTCCTCGAAGGTGGGTCGGATCGCCGCCGGAATTACGTGGTCCGGGTACCGGAGCCGGGCAAGCTGTGCCACGTGGCGGGCCAGATCCCCCATGCGTTCCAGCGAGGCGCTCATTCGAAGCGCCCCCACGATCATCCGCAGGTCGCTCGCAACCGGGCCCTGCAGGGCGAGAATGTCGATCGCGCGCTCGTCGAGGTCGTTCTGGAGGAAATCAATGCGTGCGTCGGCTGCGATCACATCCTGGGCAAGTTCGGTGTCAGCGGTTTCAAACGCGATGGTTGCCTTGTCCATCGCGTTCGCAACCAGCTGCGATATTTCGATGAGCTGTTCACCTATCTGGTGAAGCTCTGCCTGAAAAACCTTCCGCACGGGAGGCATCCTTTCCATAGAGATGACTGCGTACGTCTATGCACAGTCCCACACAGCACATTCTCAGTTGGTGATGAACTGTTATGCACCTTTGAGTGAACGTTAGTTGAACCACTTCCCTATTGCCACCGGAAGACTCAACCCCACACCAAAGGTGCGCATAAGCTAGGCATGTGGATCCCGTTCTTCTTATTCTGATCGCTGGGCTGGTGGGCGTCGCCGTGGGCACCTTCGGCATGGCTGCCTTCAGGCTGAGCGAAATCCAGCGGCGTTCCCTGCTCTTCGTGGACGAGCCGACCCTTCCCGAAGGGGCAGCGGAGGTGCTGTCGATTATTGGCCGGGCTTATGTGGTGGTGGATGCCATCGACGGTGTGGTGCGAGCCAGCCCTGCGGCGTACGCCTTCGGCCTGGTGCGCGGCCACACGGTGGTCCACGCCGAGCTGCTCGAACTGACGGCACGGGTGCGCCGGGACGGTGTGATCGAGCAGAAACAGCTTGAACTACCCCGCGGACCGCTGGGGCAGGGCACCATTATCGTGCTCGCCCGGGTGGCTTCACTGGGCGAAGAGTACGTCCTGATCCTCGCCGATGACCGCACGGAAATCACCCGCACCGAGGAAATCCGCAACGACTTCGTGGCCAACGTGTCACACGAGCTCAAGACGCCCGTTGGCGCCATTTCACTGCTCGCTGAGGCCCTGGACGACGCGGCCGAAGACCAGGAAGCGGTCCGGCGGTTCGCCCGCCGAATGCACAAGGAATCGGCCCGGTTGTCGGCCCTGGTCCAGGACATCATCGAACTCTCACGGCTGCAGGGCGCCGACGTCGTGCGGCGCGGTCGCCCTGTGGATATCAACACGGTGATCGCCGAGGCGGTGGACCGAAACCGGCTGCCGGCAGAAAGCAAGCAGATCGACATTGTGGTGGGAGGGCGGATCAACGAGCCCGTCTACGGCGACCCGGATCTGTTGATGACCGCCTTCCGCAACCTGATCGACAACGCCATCCGGTACTCACCCGAGCGCACCCGGGTCGGGGTCGGTCTGCGGTCCCGCGACGGACTCGCCGAAATCTCGGTCACCGATCAAGGAATCGGCATCACCGCTGAGGAGCAGGAGCGGGTGTTCGAGCGGTTCTATCGGATCGACGCAGCCCGATCCCGTCAGACAGGGGGCACCGGACTGGGGCTCAGTATCGTCAAGCATGTGGTCTCGAACCACGGTGGCGAGGTGACCGTCTGGTCCCAGAACGGCCAGGGTAGTACCTTCACCGTCCGTCTCCCCGAAATGGAGGCCGACGCCGAAACGGCGGAGGAGCGTGTTGTCTCCGGCGACAGGCGAAGCGACAAATCGCCGGGTAAGCCAGGCGGAAAATCCGATGAGAAGCCGGGCGGAACCTCCGCCCATGAACAAGGAGTGAGCGTTTGACCCGCATCCTGATCGTGGAGGACGAAGAGTCCTTCAGTGACCCCCTGTCCTATCTGCTCGGCAGGGAAGGGTTCGAGGTGGCGGTGGTGGGAGACGGGATAGAAGCCATCGTCGAATTCGACCGGGCCGGCGCCGATCTGGTGCTGCTTGACCTGCAGCTACCAGGCCAGTCCGGCACCGAGGTCTGCCGGCAGCTGCGCCAGCGTTCAAGTGTTCCGGTCATCATGCTCACCGCCAAGGACGCCGAGATTGACAAGGTGGTTGGCCTGGAGCTTGGCGCCGATGATTACGTCACCAAGCCTTATTCGTCCCGTGAGCTCGTGGCAAGGATTCGCGCTGTCCTCCGCCGGCAGGCCGAACCCGAAGAACTTATTTCCAGCACCGTGCAGTCGGGCCCCGTGCGGATGGATATTGAACGGCACACGGTCAGTGTCAACGGTGATCCGGTATCCATGCCGCTGAAAGAGTTCGAACTGTTGGAGATGCTGCTGCGCAATGCGGGCAGGGTGCTGACCAGGGGCCAACTCATTGATCGGGTCTGGGGTTCGGACTACGTCGGCGACACCAAGACCCTCGACGTGCACGTCAAACGGCTCCGGGGAAAGATCGAAACCGACCCGTCGAACCCAAGCCACCTGGTGACAGTGCGTGGCCTGGGCTACAAATACGAGTCCTGAGGGTTACTCTTCCTCTTCGCCGGTCTCTTCCGGCGTTGGGGTGGGCTCAGGGGTGTAACCACCCGGGACGTACTCCCGGTATTCCGCGAGGGTCCCGTCCAGGACAGGCACCCGCAGCTCGACGCTCTCCGAGTTGACGACAAAGTTCAGATCTACCAGGGCGCCGGGGATTTCGCTGACGCCCTCGAGCACTCCATCATCGGTGGTCTCGTCTTCAAAGACCCATTTGCCCTCAGCGGGGACAGTGACGTCGACCGACGAGTTTTCGCCCTCGATGGTGAGCTGCACCGCTGAGTCTGAGGGATTGAACACCGTTCCGAGGATGGTGCCCGGTTCACCTTCTTCGGAGGTGATGATCAGGATGTTGCGGAGTTCAAGCGGGCCCACCTCGTCGACGATTCCATCCGATGCTGCGTACTGGATGGTGGTGGCCTGCTCGCTCGTCACGCTGCAACCGGTGGCACCAAGGACAGCGACCAGAGCCGCACCGGCAGCCAGGCTTCGCTTCGCCCGGATGTGCTGCAGGGGATTGATTCGGTCACTCTTCACAGCGCAAACTCCTACGGTGGTCGATCAGCATGGGGGAACAGCTAGTTGAATCTCTCCCTACAGCCTATCGGGAAAATCGGCCCGATGATGGAGCACTGCAGCACCCGGACAACTCTTTCAGAGCGACGTGGATCACTTAAAGCCTCATTCGTCAAGGGGCGAATCATAGCCACCTATTTCCATAAGTCCCGGCTGACCTGCGAAAACACGCCTTGGGCGTGTCGAATTCGTGATAAACTGATCTGCGGGAAAGGGGAAAGTCCACATGGTTTTTGAGGTCGGCGAAACAGTAGTTTATCCTCACCACGGCGCAGCGAAGATCGAAGAGATCAAGATGCGCGTGATAAAGGGCGAAGAGAAAATGTATCTCAAGCTCAAGGTGGCGCAGGGTGATCTAACCATTGAAGTTCCAGCAGAAAACGTAGACCTCGTTGGGGTGCGCGACGTAGTGGGCAAAGAGGGTCTCCAGCATGTGTTCGATGTGCTGCGGGCCGAGTTCACTGAAGAGCCAACCAACTGGTCGCGCCGCTACAAGGCAAACCTTGAAAAGCTTGCCTCGGGTGACGTGATCAAGGTTGCGGAAGTAGTCCGCGACCTGTGGCGCCGTGATCATGACCGTGGGTTGTCCGCAGGGGAGAAGAGGATGCTCGCCAAGGCGCGGCAGATTCTGATCTCCGAGCTGGCACTCGCAGAGAAAACCGACGAAGAGAAGGCCGCAAGCGTTCTTGATGAGGTTCTAGCTTCCTAATCGGTCTAACAACCGGGTTTGTTGAGGGGCCGCCCTGGTGGGCGGTCCCTTTTTCATGTCCTGGCATAGGGTAATCAGGTGTCAGAAACCAGTTCCCAGCTCGAATCCGCCCACGCGCAGGTCGGGGTCATCATTGTCGCCGGCGGCGCCGGACAGAGGCTGGGCCGCGGCATTCCCAAAGCCCAGGTGAAGTTTGCTGGCCGGAGCATCCTCGAGCACGCACTCCAGGGGGTTCTCGACGCGGAGATCGCCGCCGAGATCTGCGTGGTCGTCCCAGCCGGAGACCTTGAGCTCCGCGCCGCCGTCGTCGGCGTCTCCTCCGAGACTCCCGTGCGAGTGGTTGACGGGGGCGCTTCACGACCCGATTCGGTGGCGGCCGGCCTCTCAGGTTTGGGATCAGGCATCGGCCTGGTCCTGGTCCATGACGCCGCCCGCGCGCTCACCCCGCCGATAGTTTTCCGCCGGGTGGTCGCCGCATTACGCGACGGCGCCGAAGCGGTGATTCCCGTCATCCCCGTGGTCGACACCATCAAAACTGTCGACTGCGGATTGGTCATCGACACCCCACCCCGCGACACTCTCCGCGCAGTCCAGACACCCCAGGGTTTCAACCTGGACACCCTCCGTCGCGCCCACCAGCAACCGGGGGCAGCAGTGACCGACGATGCCACGCTGATGGAACGGCTGGGCATCCCGGTACGGGTGGTGGAGGGGGCGGACGCCGCGTTCAAAGTGACCACTGCCCAGGACCTCCTCCTCGCGGAAATTCTTGCCCAGACCCCGACAGGGAAGACCACACCATGATCCTGCCCCGCACCGGCATCGGCGTTGACGTGCACGCGTTTGCCCCCGTGGATGCACCCCGGCCGCTGTGGCTCGCGGGTCTGCTCTGGGACGGCGAACGTGGTCTGAGCGGCCATTCCGACGGCGACGCCGTGGCTCACGCCGCCGCGGACGCGCTCTTCTCCGCCGCGGGAGTCGGTGACCTCGGCACCCATTTCGGCACCGATCGCCCCGAATTCGCCGGCGCTTCGGGGGTCAGCCTGCTGACCGAAGCCGCGCGGATTGTGCGTCGCGCCGGATTCGAGATCGGCAACGTTGCCGTGCAGCTGGTGGGGAACCGGCCCAAGTTCTCACCCCGCCGGGCCGAGGCGGAAGCAGTGCTCAGCGCCGCGATGGGCGGACCCGTCAGCGTGTCGGCAACCACCACCGACGGGCTCGGATTCACCGGAAAAGGCGAGGGCATCGCCGCGGTGGCGACCGCCGTCGTCGTCCGGGTGGGGGACGGCACCAGATCGGCCGCAGGGTGAAGCAAGCCACCGCGACCGGCTAATCTGGAGCGGTGAGCCTGAGATTCTATGACACCGCAACCGCCCAGACCCGCGACTTTGTCCCCGTCAAGCAGGGCGAGGTAGGGCTGTACTACTGCGGTGCCACAGTGCAGGGGATGCCCCACGTAGGACATATCCGGTCGGCGATCGCATTCGACCAGCTCTCCCGCTGGCTGACCGCGAGCGGCTACCGGGTCACCACGGTCCGCAACGTCACCGATATCGACGACAAGATCCTGGCCCGCGCCCAGGAATCCGAGCACGACGACGCCCTCCCGCCCCAGTTACGCGGCGAACAGTGGTGGGCGCTGGCGTACCGCTACGAACTGGAATTCCAGCGGGCGTACGACACCCTCGGGGTGCGCCGCCCGACCTACGAACCACGCGCCACCGGTCACATCCCCGAAATGCACTCGTTGATCCAGTTGCTGATCGATCGGGGTCATGCCTACCCGGCGAACGACGAGTCGGGCGACGTCTACTTCGACGTTCGATCCTGGAAAGGGTACGGCTCGCTGACCCGGCAGAACATCGACGACATGCAGAGCGCCACGGATGTCGAGCCTGAGTTCGTCAACCGGAAACGGGATCCGCGCGACTTCGCCCTGTGGAAGGGGTGGAAGGAAGGCGAGCCCGAAACCGCTGCCTGGCCCAGCCCCTGGGGACCCGGTCGGCCGGGCTGGCACCTTGAATGCTCAGCGATGGTCACCAAGTACCTGGGTACCGAGTTCGACATCCACGGCGGCGGCCTGGACCTGCGGTTCCCGCACCACGAAAACGAGATGGCCCAGTCGCAGGCCGCCGGCCACACGTTTGCCAGGTACTGGATGCACAACGGCATGGTCACTTTCGAGGGCGAGAAGATGTCCAAGTCGATCGGCAACACGGTGAGCCCGGCTGACATGCTCGAACTGGCCAGCCCCCGCGTGGTCAGGTACTACCTGGGGCAGGCGCACTACCGGTCGGTGCTCGACTACCGTCCCACCTCCCTGCAGGAAGCGGGCGCCGCCGTGGAGCGCATCGACGGGTTCCTGGCGAAGGCCGCCGCCCGGGAGTTCCCGAACGGGCTCGGGTTCGTTTCCCCCGGTGCACCGGAAGCCTTCAGCGCCGCAATGAACGACGACCTCAACGTGCCCCAGGCACTCGCGGTCCTCCACGACACCGTGAGGGCCGGTAACACTGCCCTGGCCGCCGGGGACAGCGAAGCCACCAGAACGGCGTTCGTCGATGTGATGACCATGACCGGAATTCTGGGACTCGACGATGTTCAGGACCCCGGCAAGGGCCCACGCAGTCCCGAGCACAAGGCGCTGGACACCCTCATCACATCGCAACTGCTGCAGCGAACGATTGCCCGCGAAACGAAGGACTGGGCGCAGGCCGACGCCATCCGCGACGCCCTCACCAGTGCTGGCATTGTCATCGAGGACACCGCCGACGGTGCCGCCTGGACCCTGAAAAACTGACCAATCGCTTCGTCTCCCGGGTGACGGTGAAGTCTGCGGCGTTCCCCGCGTAAACTGAGGTGACAAATCTTCTACCCAAAGGTGTTTTCCCCATGGCCACTCACGGACGTCCCGGCGCTGTGCGCAAGAGCAAGAAGGGCCCCTCGGGCGGAACCGGCGGCCTAGGACGCAAGGCGCTTGAGGGTAAAGGTCCCACCCCAAAAGCGGAGGACCGGCCTTACCATAAGGCTCACAAGAGCAAGCAGCTTGCCGAGCGCTCAGCAGCCAAGCACTCCGGCAGCCGCAATCCGGGGTCGGCCCGCAACGCACGCGGCAAGGGCACCGAGGAGATGGTCACCGGACGCAACGCCGTGGTCGAGTCGCTCCGCGCCGGCATCCCAGCCAAGGCATTGCACGTGGCCATCCGGATCGAGATGGACGAGCGCATCCGCGAATCGCTGAAGCTCGCCACCGAGCGCGGCATCCCGCTGATGGAAACCGGCAAGACCGAACTGGACCGGATGGCTGACGGATCAGTGCACCAGGGCATCATGCTCCAGATCCCACCCTACGAATACGCTGACGCAGTCGATCTGGCCACCGAGACCATCCAGAAATGGAAAAAGGGCCACATCAACAACGCACCGTTGTTCGTCGCCCTGGACGGCATCACCGACCCCCGCAACCTCGGCGCGATCATCAGGTCCCTCTCTGCGTTCAGCGGCCACGGCGTCATCGTTCCGGAGCGCCGCTCGGTGGGGATGACCGCATCAGCATGGAAGACCAGTGCTGGCGCCGCAGTGCGTGTGCCAGTGGCGAAGGCCGGAAACCTGAACTCAACCCTCAAGACGTTCAAAGAGAAGGGCATCTTTGTGTTGGGCCTCGACGGCGACGGCGACGTCTCCCTCCCGGATCTGACGCTTGGCCGCGAACCAGTGTGCCTGGTCGTCGGCTCCGAAGGTAAGGGCCTGTCACGGTTGGTGCGCGAGAACTGCGACCAGATCGTTTCAATCCCCATTGACTCGGCGATGGAATCGTTGAACGCCTCGATGGCTGTGGGCATCAGCCTGTACGAGATCTCGCGCCAGCGCTCCGCCTGACAGTCGCACGGACGGTATTCATAGATCATGAGCGTCTCCCTCGAAATCAGCCCTCCGTCCAGTGAGTTTCCCCTGGGCGTACACCGGTCCCGAGCGCCGCACAACCTGAACGTTGCGGTGTACGCGCCCGGCGTGTCAGCGCTTGCAGTGCACTTCCAGTCGCAGGACGGCAGCTGGCACGATGTCCCCCTGACCGATTACACCCACGGGGTGCACCACGGGGCAGTGGAGGGGCTCGCCGACTCTGTGAGATACGGTTTCTGGCCGGCCGGAACTGGCCAGCCGGAAACAGGTCAGCTGCTGCTGGATCCTTACGCCCGGGCCATCGACACCGTCGATACCGTCGATGGGCCGGTGTACTGGTCGGTCTACGTCGAGGACGGCGGATTCGACTGGGGTTCCTCGGCTCCACCGCGCACGCACTGGCGTGACACCGTGGTGTATGAGGCGCATGTCAAGGGGCTGACCCAGTTGCACCCAGACATTCCGGTCGAGCTCCGCGGCACCTATGCTGGCCTGGCACACCCGGTCATGATCGGCTACCTCAAGGCCCTAGGGATCACCGCAGTGGAACTGCTGCCGGTCCACTTCCATATCGACGAACCCCATCTGGGGCCCCTCGGGCTGACCAACTACTGGGGCTACAACACCCTCGGGTACTTCGCCCCGCACCCCTCCTACGCGACTGAGGCAGCCCGCAACGCCGGCCCACGGGCGGTCCAGGACGAGTTCAAGGGCATGGTCAAACTGCTCCACGAGGCTGGCCTCGAGGTCATCCTCGACGTGGTGTACAACCACACGGCCGAGGGTCCGCCAGACCTTCCGGCGCTGAGCTGGCGTGGACTGGGCGACGAGCAGTATTACCGGCACGGCGACCACGGCCGCTACCTGGACACCACGGGTTGCGGCAATACCCTGAATTTCGCGCACCCACGGGTCATCGCCCTGGCCCTGGACTCGTTGCGATACTGGGTGGAGGAATTCCACGTGGACGGATTTCGCTTCGACCTGGCAGTGTCGATGGCCCGGGACGAAACGCACACCTTCACCCCACGTCACCCCTTCCTGGTCGCTGTTGGCGCCGACCGCGCGCTGCGCGGTGTGAAGCTCATCGCCGAACCCTGGGATATTGGCATGGGCGGATGGCAGACCGGCAACTTCCCGCAGGGCTGGGCGGACTGGAATGACCGGTTCCGGGACACGGTCCGGGACTTCTGGCTCACCGACCAGGCCAGCCTGGCGGCGGGCGGCGCCGCCGGATCGGTGGCGCGCCTGGCTGGATGCCTGAGTGGATCGGCCGATGTGTTCGGGCCTTCAGGACGCACGTCCATTTCCAGCGTCAACCTGATCACCGCCCACGACGGGTTTACCCTCGCTGACCTCTCCTCGTACAGCCGCAAACACAATGAGGCCAACGGGGAGGAGAACCGTGACGGCCACAACGACAACCGCAGCTACAACCACGGCATGGAAGGCCCCACCGACCAGGAAGGCATCATTGCGGCGCGGGCCCAGACCTCCCGCAACCTGATGGCCACCCTCCTGTTGTCCCTCGGCGTCCCCATGATCACGGCCGGCGACGAGTTTGGGCGGTCCCAGCGCGGCAACAACAACGCCTACTGCCAGGACAACGAGCTGGCCTGGCTGCATTGGGGTCACGACGACGACGCACGCCACCTCCTCGACCACACGCGTTCCCTGCTCCGGATCCGTAAGGAGTTCCTGGCCCACCAGCCGCACAGCTATCCGGCCCGCGACGACAGCTCCTACCTGCACTGGTTCAACCCGGCCGGCACCACCATGACTGAGGAGCAGTGGCGTGACGAGGGTTCCCGGATCGTGCAGCTCCTCCTCGGCTCACCCAACGGCATCCTGGATGGCCTGGTGGTCATCAACGGCAGCAGGGATGACGCCAAGATCACCCTGCCAAGGCGGGAGTCACTCCAGGAGAGCGGGCTTCCCTCCATCACCAGGTTCGAGCTGCGCTACACCACCGCAGCGGACCAGGACCGTCGGCGCGGGGCGCAAATCGGCTCTGGGGAGACCGACGTCGTCCCCGCCAACTCGATCAGCGTCTACCGGGTCTAGCCGGCCACGCAAAAGCGGCAGCCACCCCAGGAAACTCTGGTGTGACTGCCGCTGATGCTAAGCAGGCGGTTAGCCTGCAAGCTGTGATTGCCCGAGCGGGCTGCTACGCGTTGGCGACCAGACCGAGCTCGGACTTCGACGCCAGGCTAACGTGCTTGGGCAGCACCCGCACCGTGTACCCGAAGGACCCCGAGTGGTCGATCGTGACGCCACCCGAGAACAGGTACCGTCCCGCGCCAAGGTTCTCGGACACGTCGAGGTCGGCCAGGGCCACCTCGCTGAGCTCGTCATTGTCCAGGGCC
This sequence comes from Arthrobacter sp. TB 23, assembly GCF_000294595.1. NCBI lineage: Bacteria > Bacillati > Actinomycetota > Actinomycetes > Micrococcales > Micrococcaceae > Arthrobacter > Arthrobacter sp. TB 23. Next base: position 26,867 of record NZ_ALPM01000052.1, read on the forward strand.
CGACCGTAAGCCACCTCGACGGCGACGTCGTCGGGGGATAGCGCGCCAAGCGAGACGTAGGCGTTGACCGTCAGCGGGTCCCCGATCTGTGGATCCTCGGCTACGCCAACCGAATCTACGTGCTCCACCTGGACAGCCGACCAACCGTCGTTGATCCGTGAACGCCAGGCGGCGGTGTGCTTGGCCGCCGTGTAGTCCGACTCAGCCGCCAGGCAACCGGCACGCCAGGCGGGCTGGTACAGGTGGCTGACGTAGTCCTGCAGCATCCGCTCAGCGGATACGGCCGGGCCAAGGTTGGCCATGGTGTGCTTGATCATGGCCACCCACTGGTGTGGCACCCCATCATGGGACAGCTCAGACGGTCCGGCAGCGCCGGCGCCCTCCGAACGCACCGTGCTGTAGAACCGGGGAGCCACCTGCTCCTCAAGAAGGTCATACAGGGCCGAGGCTTCAATGTCGTCGCGTTCCTCGGGGGACGCGTCGTTGTTCGCCGTGGGGATGGCCCAGCCGTTGTCGCCGTCGTACATTTCATCCCACCAGCCGTCAAGAACCGACAGGTTAAGGCCGCCGTTGATGGCCGACTTCATGCCCGACGTGCCGCAGGCCTCCAGCGGACGCAACGGGTTGTTCAACCAGACATCGCAGCCGGGGAACAGGGTGCGTGCCATGGCGATGTCGTAGTTCGGGAGGAACACGATCCGGTGCCGTACCTCCGGGTCGTCAGTGAACCGGACCAGATCCTGGATCATCCGCTTGCCCTGCTCATCAGCCGGGTGGGACTTGCCAGCGATGACCAGCTGGATGGGGTTGTCCGGGTGAAGCAGCAAGGCCTTGAGTCGAGCCGGGTCCCTGAGCATCAAGGTCAACCGCTTGTACGTGGGTACCCGGCGGGCAAAACCAATGGTCAGCACGTCAGGATCGAGTACGTTGTTGGTCCATGCCAGCTCGGCGTCGGCCGCGCCACGCTTCTTCCAGGAGGAGCGGAGCCGCTGACGGACGTCGTCGATCAGGTTCGAGCGCAGGCGGCGGCGGAGCGCCCAGATATCGGAGTCTTCCACGTCGTACACCTTGGACCACTGGGGATCCAGGACCGACTCGGCGCCGAAACGGTCCCGGGCGAAGTCTGCGATCAGCGGGTCAACCCAGGTGGGCACGTGCACACCGTTGGTGACCGACGAGATGGGGACCTCACTGGTGTCGAATCCTGGCCACAGCCCGGAGAACATGCCACGGGAGACCACGCCATGCAGTTTGGCGACGCCATTGGCGCGCTGTGCCAGGCGCAGGCCCATTACCGCCATGTTGAACTTGTTCGGATCGCCGTCAACGTAGTTCTCGGCCCCAAGGGTGAGGACCTTCGCCGTCGGAACCGACGGTGCCAGACCGGCGTCGAAGAAGTGCTCAATCTGGGATTTCTCGAACCGGTCGATTCCCGCGGGGACCGGGGTGTGCGTGGTGAACACCGTGCAGGACCGGCCCGCGGTGAGCGCTTCCTCCCAGCTCATCGGCGACGCGCTCGAGGGATCCATCAGTTCACGGATGCGCTCGATGCCGAGGAACCCGGCGTGACCCTCATTGGTGTGGAACACCTCGGGGGCCGGAGTGCCGGTCAGCCGTTCAAAGATACGCAGCGCTTTCACGCCACCCATGCCCAGCAGAAGTTCCTGCTGCAGACGCTGGTCGCCACCGCCGCCGTACAGCCGGTCGGTGACATTGCGGGCGGCCTCGTCATTGCCCGCGACATTGGAGTCAAGGAGCAGAAGCGGAACGCGGCCGATGTCGGCCCGCCAGATGTGGGCGATCAGCTGGCGTCCAGCGGGAAGCGGCAAGACTACCTTCGCCGGGGTGCCGTCCTCCTCGCGGAGCAGGGTCAACGGCAGGCCGTCAGGATCGAGGACCGGGTAGGTTTCCTGCTGCCACGCATCGCGGGACAGCGACTGCTTGAAGTAGCCGGCCTGGTAAAGGAGTCCGACGCCGATCAGGGGGACACCAAGATCCGAGGCTGCTTTGAGGTGGTCGCCGGCGAGGATGCCGAGGCCACCTGAGTACTGGGGGAGGACGGCGCTGATGCCGTACTCGGGGGAGAAATAGGCGATGGACCGGGGCGCGTCGGCGCCGAGCGACTGGTACCAGCGGGGTTCGGAAAGGTACTGGTCCAGGTCGTCGCCGAGTTCCTGGATCCTCGCGACGAGACGCTCGTTGTCGGCGAGTTGGCTGAGCTGCTCACGGGTCACCGAGCCGAGGAAAGCGACGGGGTCCTGGCCGCTTGCCTCCCAGGCTGCTGGGTCAAGATCGTGGAATAAGCGGGTGGTCGGAAGATGCCACGACCAGCGCAAGTTGCCTGCCAGCTTGCCCAACGGGGCGATGCTTTCAGGGAGGACGGTACGGACTGTAAATCTGCGGATTGCCTTCACCCGGGAAAGGCTAGCGTATTTTTCCCGGCGTAGGACCGCTGGAGGGTTCCGATGAGAGCAAGTGAGAGTAAACGTTTGCGTTGACGCCCAACTCGACTGCAAAAAGCACTGATGTTACGTCCGCGCGCCTTAGCAATCTGGGCAAATACTCGCTAACGTCTAACGTGTGACGACTTCAATAGAGCCACCACGTAAGGGACGCACCGCCAGGAAGCCGATAGACAGGGCTGATCTGCGGTACGGACGAATTCCAATTACCAATATTTCTCCGGTTGTCGATGGTGGGGCCTTCCCCTCCAAAGCGATCCCTGGATCAGATATTGCGGTGGGCGCTACAGTCTTCCGGGAAGGGCACGACCAGCTTGGGGTATCAGCGGTCCTGCTCTCCGGTAAAGGCAAGGAAGTCCAGCGGGTGCGCTTGGCGCCGGTGGGCCAGGGGCTGGACCGGTATGAAGGTCTCCTCCGCCCCCCAGCTGTCGGCAACTACACCTTCGTCATCGAAGGGTGGGGTGACCTGTACGGCACCTGGCACCACAACGCTGAGGTGAAGATCGCGGCTGGAGTCGACGTCGAGCTGATGCTCGCCGAGGGCGCAGCCCTGTTCACTAACGCTGCGACGACCCGTAAGAGGAAGGACGCGGTGGTCTTCACCGAGGCCGCACGGGTCCTCGCCGACACTGAGCTCCCGATCGACGAGCGGCTTGCCGCAGGTGAGTCGGCGGCTATCCTCGCGGCCATCAGCCGGGAGCCCCTGCGTGACCTGGTGACCGTATCCCAGCCTTATCCGATCAAGGTCGAACGCGAACTTGCGGGACGTGCATCCTGGTACGAGTTCTTCCCCCGGTCCGAAGGCGCCACCTACGAGCCGGGGTCGGGCGCGTGGACCTCCGGCACCTTCGTCACCGCAGCCGACCGGCTACCCGCGGTCGCTGACATGGGATTCGACGTCGTCTACCTCCCGCCCATCCACCCGATCGGGCGCACCCACCGTAAGGGGCCCAACAACACACTGACGGCTGGCCCCGAGGACCCGGGGTCGCCCTGGGCTATCGGCGCCGCTGAAGGTGGCCACGACGCGATCCACCCCGACCTCGGCACCTTCGATGACTTCGACGTCTTCGTGGCGCGGGCCAACGAACTGAACCTTGAAATTGCGCTGGACCTGGCGCTTCAGGCTTCCCCTGACCATCCCTGGGTCACTTCACACCCAGAATGGTTCACCACCCGGGTGGATGGGTCGATTGCCTACGCGGAGAACCCTCCGAAGAAGTACCAGGACATCTACCCGATCAACTTCGACAACGATCCCGATGGCCTCTCCCGCGAAGTCCTCAGGATCGTCCTGCTGTGGATCAGCCACGGGGTGAAGATTTTCCGCGTCGACAACCCGCACACCAAACCGGTGGTGTTCTGGGAATGGCTGATCCGCGAAGTCAACCGGAAGCATCCCGACGTCGTTTTCCTCGCCGAGGCTTTCACCCGCCCGCCGATGATGCACGCCCTGGGCCGTGCCGGCTTCCAGCAGTCCTACACCTACTTCACCTGGCGCAACACCAAAACTGAGCTCGAAGAGTATTTCACCGAAGTCAGTAAGGTCAGCGCGCCATATTTCCGCCCCAACTTTTTCGTCAACACCCCCGATATCCTCACCGAGTTCCTTCAGTACGGCGGACCTGCGGGCTTCAAGATCCGGGCGGCCCTGGCAGCGATGGCCAGCCCACTCTGGGGTGTCTACGCCGGATACGAACTGTTTGAACACGTGGCCAGGCCCGGTGCCGAGGAGTCGATCGACAACGAGAAATTCGAGTATCGACCCCGCGACTTCAAGCGCGCCGAAGCCGAAGGCAGGAGTCTGGCGCCGTACCTCACCAGGCTGAACCACATCCGACGGGACCACCCGGCGTTGGGCGATCTCGAGAACCTGACCATTCACCACAGCTCGGACACGGAAACCCTGGTGTTCTCCAAGCACAAGGAGAACGTCGGCGGCGACAGTACAGTCAAAGACACCATCATCGTGGTGGTGAATCTTGACCCGCACGGGGCCAGGGAAAGTACAGTCTCCCTGAACCTCGATGCGCTGTCCCTCGATCCCGAGGACTGCAATGAGGACGGTACCTTCTGGGTGGACGATCTCATCACCGGCCAGAGTTGGGTCTGGGGCACCCACAACTACGTCAGGCTGGATCCGCATGTGGAACCAGCACACATCCTTTACCTCAGGAGGAAGCCCTAGTGGCCAACCCGTTTCAACTCAACGCACCCGGTCTCGCGCATGACCCACACTGGTACCGCAAGGCCGTATTTTACGAAGTTCTGGTGCGCGGGTTCGCGGATGCGAACGGCGATGGCTCTGGCGATTTCTCCGGACTGATCGACAAACTGGATTATCTGCAGTGGCTTGGCGTCGATTGCCTGTGGCTGCCACCGTTCTTCAAGTCGCCCCTGCGCGACGGTGGCTACGACATCGCCGACTACTACAACGTCCTCGATGAGTTCGGCACCATCAGTGATTTCAAGCGTCTGGTCGCCGAGGCACACGCCCGCGGCGTCCGCGTCATCATCGACCTGCCGCTGAACCACACCTCGGACAAGCACCACTGGTTCGAGGAGTCCCGAAACGACCCCGACGGCCCCTACGGCGACTTCTACGTCTGGAGCGACACCGACGAGAAGTACGAGGACGCGCGGATCATCTTCGTGGATACCGAGGAGTCCAACTGGACCTTCGACCCCGTCCGCCGGCAGTTCTTCTGGCACCGGTTCTTCTCCCACCAGCCGGACCTGAACTTCGAAAACCCCAAGGTTATCGAAGCGCTCTTCGACGTGGTGAAGTTCTGGCTGGACCAGGGCATTGATGGTTTCCGCGCGGATGCCATCCCTTACCTCTTCGAGGAGGAAGGGACCAACTGCGAGAACCTGCCGCAGACCCACGCCTTCCTCAAGGACCTGCGCACCATGGTCGACGAGAACTATCCCGGCCGGATCATCGTCGCCGAAGCAAACCAGCTGCCCGAGGAGGTTGTCGAGTACTTCGGCGACGCCGAGGGGCCGGAATGCCACATGTGCTTCCACTTCCCGATCATGCCCAAGCTCTTCTACGCCCTGCGGGACCAGAAGGCCGGACCAATCATCGAGACGATGGCCGAAACGCCGAACATTCCCGCTGGCGCCCAGTGGGGTACCTTCCTCAGGAATCATGACGAGCTCACCCTCGAAATGGTCACCAACGAGGAACGCGAAGCGATGCTCGGTTGGTACGCGCCGGACTCAAGGATGCGTGCCAACGTCGGTATCCGCCGTCGTCTGTCGCCGCTCCTGGACAACTCGCGGGCCGAAGTTGAACTGATTCACGCACTGCTGCTGTCCCTGCCTGGCAGCCCGTTCCTCTACTACGGGGATGAAATCGGGATGGGCGACAACATCTGGCTTGAGGATCGTGACGCGTCGCGGACCCCCATGCAATGGAACCCCGACCGTAACGCCGGGTTCTCGACGGCTGACCCCGGGAAGCTCTACCTCCCCGTCGTCCAGTCGCTGGTCTACCACTACAACCACGTCAACGTTGAGGCACAGCTGGCCAGTTCAAGCTCGCTGCTGCACTGGATGCGCCAGATGCTTGCAGTGCGCCGGACCCGCCCGGCCTTCGGCCTGGGTTCGTACCGCAACGTGCCCACCGAAGCTGAGTCGGTGCTGGCCTTCATCCGTGAGGTGGAGGTCGATAATGCCGAAGGCGAGCAGCCAGAGGTGCTGTTGTGCGTGTTCAACCTGTCGCAACACCCGGTTGCCGCGCAGCTGAACCTGCCGGAATATGCCGGACGGGGTCTGCGGGACCTCTTCGGTGGCACGCCGTTCCCGACCTTCGGCGACGACGGTGCACTCACCCTGACGCTCGGAAGCCACGATTTCTACTGGCTCCGTCTCCGCTCAGCCAGCTCAAACACTGCTTCACCGCTTACTGAAGCCCTGCCAATAATTCAAGCCCCGGAGGCCGTAAAGTAATGCCCAAACTGACGCCGACCTTTCCAGAACTCCTCACTTCATGGCTACCGAATCAGCGGTGGTTCCCTGCCAGAGGCCGCGAGTTTGAACTTCGAAGGGTCGGCGGCATCCGGCTGGAGGATCCAGCCGGTGCGGTGGGCCTTGACGTTCACCTGATTGCCGTCGATTCCGGCCACCGGAGGGACATCGTCCAGATCCCGTTGAGCTACCGCGACGCACCCTTGAAAGGCGCGGAAGATGCGCTGATCGGCGAGGCGGAGCACACCGAATTGGGGCACCGCTGGATCTACGACGCCACCCATGACCCGGTATTCGTGACGGCCTGGGTTGAATTGATGCGCTCGGGCGGTGTCACCGAGGACGGCCGGACCAGGGGTTACCCGATGGAATCGTTCGCCTCGGCTAAACGGTTCGACAAGCCACTTCCGCTGACCGTTCTCAAGGGCGAACAATCAAACACCTCTGTCGTGGTGCGTACGCCGGCCGGCTCGATGATCGTGAAATTCTTCCGGGTGCTGGCACCGGGGGAAAGCCCCGACGTTCAGGTCAGCGCCAAGCTCACCGATGCCGGATCCGTCGATGTGCCCACCACGTTCGGGTGGGTCACCGGCAGCTGGGAGGACACGGGAGCCGGGGAGAAGCAGTGGTTGACCGGTCACCTCAGCGTCCTGCGGGATTTCATCGACAACAGCACCGACGCCTGGCGGACCGCCTCGGTTGCGGCCGCTTCGAACACCGATTTCACTGCGGAGGCGTCCGAACTGGGCCGGGTGACCGGGCGTATCCACGCGCAGTTGGCCGCTGCGTTCGGAAGCCGGGCAGCAAGCGACGTCGAACGCGGCGAATTCATCGAGACCCTGGTGCAGCGCATCGAATGGGCCTGGCAGGAAGCACACGACGTCGTCGGGCCGCTCGAGTCCGAGGTGGCCAAGGTTATTGAGCGGGTCCGCAAGGTGAAGACGCTCCCCGATCTTCAGCGCATCCACGCCGACTACCATCTGGGACAGGTTCTCAACGCACCTGACGGGTCTTGGCTGGTGCTCGACTTTGAGGGCGAACCACTGCGTCCCGCCGCGGAGCGCAGCGTCCCCGATGTGGTGCTGCGCGACGTCGTCGGGATGATGCGTTCGCTCGAGTATGCCGGTGCGGCAGCAGCCCATGGCAACGACGCCGCGACCGCCGACGCCGACCAGTGGACCGCAGCCGCGGGTGCCGCTTTCGCGGCTGGTTACCAGGACCAGACCGGGACGCTGGTTGACCCAGCAGATCCGCTCTTCCTCGCACTGTGGCTGGATAAGGCCCTGTACGAAGTGGTCTACGAGCTACGCAACCGGCCGGACTGGGTCGACATCCCGGTCCGTGACGTGCGCCGCGCCCTGACCGGGTCCACCAGCGCCACGCAGGAAACGCCATCATCTGCCGTTTCGCCGCCGCTAACCGCGGGGCCCGTGGACCCGGTAGTGGCCGTCGACGCCGTCGTTGGTTCTGATCCAGTCTTTAGTTCTGACACGGTCGCCGGTACGGACGCCGTCACCACTTCACCGGGGCGGATCGAACATTCAATTGACATCCTGCAACCAGTGTCGGAGGGCCGCTACCACCAGCCGCATGCTGTGCTGGGCGCACACCTCGACGGGCACGGGCTGGTCACTATCCGCACCCTCCGACGTCTCGCGCAGCGCGTCACCGTGGTGACCGGCAGCGGTCGCGTCGAATTGGAGCATGAACACAACGGCATCTGGGTTGGCACCCTTGCAGCGGAGATCGCCGGGCACGTCCCGGACTACCGCCTCGAAGTGACGTACGACGGTGAGCCGCAGATTGTCGATGATCCGTACCGGTTCCTCCCCACGCTGGGCGAAATCGACATGCACCTCCTGGCGGAGGGGCGGCACGAAACGCTGTGGACTGCGCTCGGCGCCCACGTCCGCCACTACACATCCGTGCTGGGCGACATCAATGGCGTCAGCTTCGCCGTTTGGGCGCCCAATGCCCAGGCCGTTCGCGTCAAAGCGGACTTCAATGGGTGGGACGGCTCAATCAACGCGATGCGTGCGCTGGGCAGTTCGGGGTTCTGGGAGATCTTCATTCCCGGGGCTGTCGCGGGGTCACGGTACAAGTTCGAGATCCTCGGCAGCGACGGGCATTGGCGTGAGAAGGCCGACCCGATGGCCCGCGGTACTGAAATCCCGCCCCTCACCGGCTCGCGTGTGGTCGAGTCGAGGTACACCTTCCAGGACGATGAATGGATGACCGCGCGGGCGGCAGCAGATCCGCACAACGGTCCCATGAGCGTCTACGAGGTGCACCTTGGTTCCTGGCGGGTGGGTCTTGACTACCGGGAATTGGCCGAGCAGCTCACCGAGTATGTTCAGTGGCAGGGCTTCACCCACGTTGAAATGATGCCTGTCGCCGAACACCCCTTCGGTGGCTCCTGGGGTTACCAGGTGACCTCGTACTATGCGCCGACGTCGCGCTTCGGTCACCCCGACGACTTCAAGTATCTGGTGGATAAACTGCACCAGGCCGGGATCGGCGTCATCATGGACTGGGTTCCAGCGCACTTCCCCAAGGATGAGTTCGCGTTGGCGAAGTTCGACGGCGGGACCCTTTACGAGCACGGCGATCCCTTCCTTGGGGAGCACCCCGATTGGGGAACCCTGATCTTCGACTTCGGTCGTCGTGAAGTACGGAACTTCCTGGTCGCCAATGCCCTCTACTGGCTAGAGGAATTCCACATTGACGGGCTGCGCGTGGACGCCGTCGCATCGATGCTCTATTTGGACTACTCACGCGAAGAAGGCCAATGGACGCCGAACCGTCTGGGCGGCAGGGAAAACCTTGAAGCGATTGATTTCCTTCAGGAGGTCAATGCAACCGCCTACAAGCGGGTGCCTGGTGTCGTGATGATTGCCGAGGAATCGACGTCCTTCCCCGGGGTTACCCGCGCCACCAGCGGAGGCGGCCTCGGATTCGGGCTGAAGTGGAACATGGGCTGGATGAATGACTCGTTGGAGTACATGGCTGAAGACCCGGTCAACCGTGGCTACCACCACGGCAAGGCCACCTTCTCCATGGTGTATGCCTACACCGAGAACTTCCTGCTGCCGATCAGCCATGACGAAGTTGTGCACGGTAAGGGATCGCTGCTGCGGAAGATGCCGGGTGACCGGTGGCAGCAGCTCGCCAGCGTACGCGCCTACCTGGCGTTCCAGTGGGCGCACCCCGGTAAGCAGCTGATCTTCATGGGCACTGAGTACGCCCAGGAATCTGAATGGTCGGAGCAGTACGGTCTCGACTGGTGGCTTTCGGACACCCCTGCGCACAAGGGCGTCCAACATTTGGTGCGGTCCCTGAACGGGATCTATCGAAACACGCCGGCGCTATATGTCCGGGACAACGATCCGTCGGGGTTCCAGTGGATTGATGAGAACGACGGCGCCCGCAACACCCTGTCCTTCATCCGCTGGGATGGCCAAGGCAATCCGCTGGTTTGCATTGCTAACTTCGCCGGAGCGCCCCATGAAGGATTCAGGGTGGGGCTGCCCTGGTCGGGGGACTGGGAAGAGGTGCTCAACACGGATGCTGAAGAGTTTGGCGGTTCAGGTGTTGGCAACCTTGGCGGAGTAACAGCTGTCGAAGGACCATGCAGCGGGCAGCCTGCTTATGCTGACCTGCGGGTTCCACCGTTGGGCGTCGTGTATTTGGCTCCAAAAAAGCCTTAGATCCGCGCGGGGCCGGGCATTTTGCACCCGGCCCCGAGGGCGATTTACAACTTCGGCAGAAGGGTGCTAGAGTTTATATCCGCGCTGGTCGAGGGAATTGACCGGCTGACAACCACCAGAACTACGGTTCGTCTCTAGCGCAGTATGGCTCAGGGATTGGAAGATCAGCCGATTTGACCTGAAAATGATCAGCCGGTAAGTTTGAAAAGTTGCTCCGGAGCGATGATGGAACTGTTTGGTTCTGTTTGGTGCCGGGTGTGTCTGTTGTTTGAGAACTCAATAGTGTGCCATGTTTGTTGATACCGATTGTTTTATTGATTGGTTGAATTTGGCTGCATGATGCTACCTCGGTGGTGTTGTGTGGTTGTTTTTGGCTGGTTTCGAATTTTGCGCGTGCCTGTTTACTGGTTTTTCCTGGTGGTGGGTGCGTGTCTGTAATGCATTTACGGAGAGTTTGATCCTGGCTCAGGATGAACGCTGGCGGCGTGCTTAACACATGCAAGTCGAACGATGATCCCAGCTTGCTGGGGGATTAGTGGCGAACGGGTGAGTAACACGTGAGTAACCTGCCCTTGACTCTGGGATAAGCCTGGGAAACCGGGTCTAATACTGGATATGACCTTCTGGCGCATGCCATGTTGGTGGAAAGCTTTATTGCGGTTTTGGATGGACTCGCGGCCTATCAGCTTGTTGGTGGGGTAATGGCCTACCAAGGCGACGACGGGTAGCCGGCCTGAGAGGGTGGACGGCCACACTGGGACTGAGACACGGCCCAGACTCCTACGGGAGGCAGCAGTGGGGAATATTGCACAATGGGCGCAAGCCTGATGCAGCGACGCCGCGTGGGGGATGAAGGCCTTCGGGTTGTAAACCTCTTTCAGTAGGGAAGAAGCGAAAGTGACGGTACCTGCAGAAGAAGCGCCGGCTAACTACGTGCCAGCAGCCGCGGTAATACGTAGGGCGCAAGCGTTATCCGGAATTATTGGGCGTAAAGAGCTCGTAGGCGGTTTGTCGCGTCTGCCGTGAAAGTCCGGGGCTTAACTCCGGATCTGCGGTGGGTACGGGCAGACTAGAGTGATGTAGGGGAGACTGGAATTCCTGGTGTAGCGGTGAAATGCGCAGATATCAGGAGGAACACCGATGGCGAAGGCAGGTCTCTGGGCATTAACTGACGCTGAGGAGCGAAAGCATGGGGAGCGAACAGGATTAGATACCCTGGTAGTCCATGCCGTAAACGTTGGGCACTAGGTGTGGGGGACATTCCACGTTTTCCGCGCCGTAGCTAACGCATTAAGTGCCCCGCCTGGGGAGTACGGCCGCAAGGCTAAAACTCAAAGGAATTGACGGGGGCCCGCACAAGCGGCGGAGCATGCGGATTAATTCGATGCAACGCGAAGAACCTTACCAAGGCTTGACATGAACTGGAACAGCGCAGAGATGTGTTGGCCGCTTGCGGCCGGTTTACAGGTGGTGCATGGTTGTCGTCAGCTCGTGTCGTGAGATGTTGGGTTAAGTCCCGCAACGAGCGCAACCCTCGTTCTATGTTGCCAGCGCGTTATGGCGGGGACTCATAGGAGACTGCCGGGGTCAACTCGGAGGAAGGTGGGGACGACGTCAAATCATCATGCCCCTTATGTCTTGGGCTTCACGCATGCTACAATGGCCGGTACAAAGGGTTGCGATACTGTGAGGTGGAGCTAATCCCAAAAAGCCGGTCTCAGTTCGGATTGAGGTCTGCAACTCGACCTCATGAAGTCGGAGTCGCTAGTAATCGCAGATCAGCAACGCTGCGGTGAATACGTTCCCGGGCCTTGTACACACCGCCCGTCAAGTCACGAAAGTTGGTAACACCCGAAGCCGGTGGCCTAACCCCCTTGTGGGGAGGGAGCTGTCGAAGGTGGGACCGGCGATTGGGACTAAGTCGTAACAAGGTAGCCGTACCGGAAGGTGCGGCTGGATCACCTCCTTTCTAAGGAGCACCTCGAATGACGCGCCGATCCTGTGTGGTTGGTGTGGGGTTCGTAGGAGTATGGCCTATTGCGCGGGCGTTTGTTCCGCGGTGGGCTGCTCAAGGGTGGAATATCAATGGATAGGTGCCTGGTGGCGCTGGCTGGTTGCAGAGTACGATCGCCTTTTGGTGGTGTGGAAATGGTTCTGGTTGGTGGTGATTGGGTTATCGTATGGCACACTGTTGGGTCCTGAAATAACAGGGCTCTGATTGTCGTGGACAAGTGTTCTGCTGGTTTGGTGCGTCGTTGTGGCGTGTCGGGTTGGTGGGGTGTTGTTTGTGGGGGTTGGGGTGCTGGGGTTTCTGGTTTTTCCCTGCCATGGCAGCGGGATCCTCGTGTTTGGGGGTTTTGGTTGGTGGTGTGGGGTTGTTGGTTGAGAACTGCATAGTGGACGAGAGCATCTTAAAAATAAGAAGCAATTTCAAAAAATCTTGGTTTCAGACTTTTAGTTTGATGCCATGGTTTTCTCGATATGTTTTTTGATCTTTTGTGGTCAAGTTTTTAAGGGCACACGGTGGATGCCTTGGCATCAAGAGCCGAAGAAGGACGTGGGAATCTGCGATAAGCCTGGGGGAGTCGATAACCGGACTGTGAGCCCAGGATTTCCGAATGGGGAAACCCCGCCTGGCCAGCGATGGACCGGGTGACCCGCATCTGAACACATAGGGTGCGTGGAGGGAACGTGGGGAAGTGAAACATCTCAGTACCCACAGGAAGAGAAAACAATAGTGATTCCGTTAGTAGTGGCGAGCGAACGCGGATGAGGCTAAACCAGTGGTGTGTGATAGCCGGCGGGCGTTGCATCACTGGGGTTGCGGGACTTTCCGTTCTGATTCTGCCGGATCAGTGAAATGAGTGCAGGCGTATAGGTGAACGGTCTTGAAAGGCCGGCCGGAGAGGGTGTAAGTCCCGTAACCGTAATGCGTGCTGCCGTTTGGAGAGTATCCCAAGTAGTACGGGGCCCGAGAAATCCCGTGCGAATCTGCCAGGACCACCTGGTAAGCCTAAATACTCCTTGATGACCGATAGCGGACAAGTACCGTGAGGGAAAGGTGAAAAGTACCCCGGGAGGGGAGTGAAACAGTACCTGAAACCGTGTGCCTACAATCCGTCAGAGCGTTGCCATCCTTTCGGGGGTGGTGGTGTGATGGCGTGCCTTTTGAAGAATGAGCCTGCGAGTTAGTGTTACGTCGCGAGGTTAACCCGTGTGGGGAAGCCGTAGCGAAAGCGAGTCTGAATAGGGCGAGTGAGTGGCGTGATCTAGACCCGAAGCGAAGTGATCTACCCATGGCCAGGTTGAAGCGACGGTAAGACGTCGTGGAGGACCGAACCCACTTCAGTTGAAAATGGAGGGGATGAGCTGTGGGTAGGGGTGAAAGGCCAATCAAACTTCGTGATAGCTGGTTCTCCCCGAAATGCATTTAGGTGCAGCGTTGCGTGTTTCTTACCGGAGGTAGAGCTACTGGATGGCTAATGGGCCCTACAAGGTTACTGACGTCAGCCAAACTCCGAATGCCGGTAAGTGAGAGCGCAGCAGTGAGACTGTGGGGGATAAGCTTCATAGTCGAGAGGGAAACAGCCCAGACCACCAACTAAGGCCCCTAAGCGTGTGCTAAGTGGGAAAGGATGTGGAGTTGCGAAGACAACCAGGAGGTTGGCTTAGAAGCAGCCATCCTTGAAAGAGTGCGTAATAGCTCACTGGTCAAGTGATTCCGCGCCGACAATGTAGCGGGGCTCAAGTACACCGCCGAAGTTGTGGATTTCAGATATTAGCTAAGCCGGAGACTTGTTCTCCTGAGTTCAGGCGTCTGGAGTGGTAGGGGAGCGTCGTGTGGGCGGTGAAGTCGCGGTGTAAACCAGCGGTGGAGCCTACACGAGTGAGAATGCAGGCATGAGTAGCGAAAGACGGGTGAGAAACCCGTCCGCCGAATGATCAAGGGTTCCAGGGTCAAGCTAATCTGCCCTGGGTAAGTCGGGACCTAAGGCGAGGCCGACAGGCGTAGTCGATGGACAACGGGTTGATATTCCCGTACCGGCGAAAAACCGCCCATACTGAGCAGGGGATACTAACCGCCCAATACCTGACTGCCCACCCTTCGGGGTGACGTGGTTTTTGGTGGAGCGCGGGACCTGATCCTGGGAGGTAAGCGTATTAACAGGTGTGACGCAGGAAGGTAGCCGGGCCGGGCGATGGTTGCCCCGGTCTAAGGATGTAGGAGGGACCATAGGCAAATCCGTGGTCCTGGTTTGGATACCGTCTCTGAGACCCGATGGGCCCCGTTATGCGGGGATCCGGTGATCCTATGCTGCCTAGAAAAGCATCGGCGCGAGGTTTTAGCCGCCCGTACCCCAAACCGACACAGGTGATCAGGTAGAGAATACTAAGGCGATCGAGAGAATTATGGTTAAGGAACTCGGCAAAATGCCCCCGTAACTTCGGGAGAAGGGGGGCCTCACCCGTGACCAACACTTGCTGTTGTGAGCGTTGTGGGGCCGCAGAGACCAGGGGGAAGCGACTGTTTACTAAAAACACAGGTCCGTGCGAAGTCGCAAGACGATGTATACGGACTGACTCCTGCCCGGTGCTGGAAGGTTAAGAGGACCGGTTAGTGCCCTTCGGGGTGCGAAGCTGGGAATTTAAGCCCCAGTAAACGGCGGTGGTAACTATAACCATCCTAAGGTAGCGAAATTCCTTGTCGGGTAAGTTCCGACCTGCACGAATGGAGTAACGACTTCCCCGCTGTCTCAACCATAAGCTCGGCGAAATTGCACTACGAGTAAAGATGCTCGTTACGCGCAGCAGGACGGAAAGACCCCGAGACCTTCACTATAGTTTGGTATTGGTGTTCGGTGTGGCTTGTGTAGGATAGGTGGGAGACTGTGAACCCTGGACGCTAGTTCAGGGGGAGTCATCGTTGAAATACCACTCTGGTCATACTGGATATCTAACTTCGGCCCGTAATCCGGGTCAGGGACAGTGCCTGATGGGTAGTTTAACTGGGGCGGTTGCCTCCTAAAAAGTAACGGAGGCGCCCAAAGGTTCCCTCAGCCTGGTTGGCAATCAGGTGTCGAGTGTAAGTGCACAAGGGAGCTTGACTGTGAGAGAGACATCTCAAGCAGGGACGAAAGTCGGGACTAGTGATCCGGCGGTACATTGTGGAATGGCCGTCGCTCAACGGATAAAAGGTACCTCGGGGATAACAGGCTGATCTTGCCCAAGAGTCCATATCGACGGCATGGTTTGGCACCTCGATGTCGGCTCGTCGCATCCTGGGGCTGGAGTAGGTCCCAAGGGTTGGGCTGTTCGCCCATTAAAGCGGTACGCGAGCTGGGTTTAGAACGTCGTGAGACAGTTCGGTCCCTATCCGCTGCGCGCGCAGGAAATTTGAGAAGGGCTGTCCTTAGTACGAGAGGACCGGGACGGACGAACCTCTGGTGTGTCAGTTGTACTGCCAAGTGCACCGCTGATTAGCTACGTTCGGATGGGATAACCGCTGAAAGCATCTAAGCGGGAAGCCTGCTTCGAGATGAGATTTCCATACACATTTGTGTGAGAGGCCCCCAGCCAGACCACTGGGTTGATAGGCCGGACGTGGAAGCAAGGACTAACGACTTGTGAAGCTGACCGGTACTAATAAGCCGATAACTTACACCACACACACCACCCGTGAACGGCATCAAAAGACGTTCACACCAAGGATGGTGTAAAGATATGCTGCTTTCGTCCACTATGCGGTTCCCAACCAACAACAGGAACCAAAAAACACAACACAATACAGGTATATACTGTTCAAGTTGTAACCAAAAA
>NZ_ALPM01000053.1:0-14533 GCF_000294595.1 Arthrobacter sp. TB 23
CCCGCGGCGAGCAGGTGCTGCGCTGCCTGGGTGCCGCCACCATAGTTGTCGGTGTCGACGTACGTCAGTCCGTGCTGGCTCTGCCAGGGCCTGCCGATGAAGATGATGGGCAGGCCACTCTCCGCCAGCGGCCCCACCCAGGTGTCCCCCTGGTGGTGCGACACCACGATGGCCCCATCCACGTGCCCGCCCCGCAGGTAGCGCACGGTCCGCGCCGCATCGTTGCTGCGGGACATGAGCAGGACCAGCTGCACATCGGTTTCCCGCAGCGACTCGGTGACGCCGGTGATGACCATGGCGAAGAAGGGGTCCATCATGACGCGCATGTCCGGTTCAGGAATGACCAGCGCTATCGACGCGGTACGCCGGGTGACCAGTGACCGTGCCGCACGGTTGGGCGTGTAGGCGAGGGCGACGACGGCGGCGTCCACCGCAGCCTGCGCCTCCGGGCTCACCCGGCTGCCCCCGTTGATGGCACGCGACGCCGTCGACCGGGACACGCCGGCCGCCGCCGCCAGGTCCTCCAGGGTGGGGCTGTATTTCGCTCCCGGCGGGTGGGCGAGTCCGGGACGCCCGGCCCGTGGTTGCTGATCATTCATCACCTAGAGAATACGACACGATGACCTGCCAGCGGGGCCTACCTGCTGGTGGCCAGCACGGTGTCCCCCGGGCCAGTCACCGCCTCCGCGGGGCCGGGTCCCACCTGGTGCACCGGTCCGGGGGTCCGCAGCGCGTTGGCCGCGGCGGCCCGGGCATACCAGAGGGCGCTGGCCTTCGGAGTCCGCTGCTGAGTGTCATAGTCCACCCGGACCAGACCGAAGCGCTGGTGATAGCCCCACGCCCATTCGAAGTTGTCCAGGAAGGACCACGCGAGGTAGCCGCGCACGTCGGCGCCGTCGTCGATCGCTGCCCGGACCGCCCTCAGATGACTGTCGAAGTAGGCCAGCCGGTCTTGGTCGTCAACGAACCCCGACCCGTCAGGCACGTCATCGTAGGCAGCACCGTTTTCGGTGACGTAGACGGGGATGCCCGCCAGCCCGGTGTACTCCTCGTGGATGCGGACCAGCAGCCGGCGCAGGCCGTCGGGCTGCACCTCCCAGCCCATCCCGGTAACCGGGAGGCCGCGCGGTGCGGACCGTACCCCGTCGGCTGCGACATACGGCGACGCGACCGGTCGGCCCTGCGGGGCGTGCCCGCCGTCGTCGTTGGCAGGATCGACCGACGTCGTCACCGCCTCGCCGTGATAATAGTTCACGCCCAGCAGGTCAAGAGGCTCGGAGATGATGGCCAGGTCGCCGTCGTGGATGAACTCCTCCAGGCCAAGGTGGCGGACGTCGTCGAGCACGTCCTGGGGGTACTGGCCCCTGAACACCGGATCGAGGAAGATCCGGTTGAACTGGCCGTCGATGCGGCGGGCGGCGTCGACATCGGCGTCGCTGTCCGGGTCGACCGGATCCGGGACGGTGAGGTTGAGCGTCAGCCCCAGCTGCGCTGCCGGGTCACGCCGGCGCAGCTCCTGCGCCGCCAGCCCGTGGCCGAGGAGCAGGTGGTGCGCTGCGGCGAGCGCGGCGCGGGGGTCCTGCCTGCCGGGCGCGTGAATCCCCGCCGCGTACCCGAGGAACGCTGAACACCACGGCTCGTTCAGGGTGGTCCAGATGCGGACCCGGTCGCCGAGGGCTTCATGCAGCACTGCTGCATACTCGGCGAACCGGTAGGCGGTGTCGCGGTTGGCCCAGCCGCCCTGCTCCTCCAGCGCCTGCGGCAGGTCCCAGTGATAGAGGGTCAGCCAGGGCTTGATGCCGGCGGCGACCAGCTGATCCACCAGGCGGGAGTAGAACTCGATGCCCTCGATGTTCGGCGTCACGCCGTCCGGCATGCACCGGGCCCAGGAAGTGGAGAAGCGGTAGGCCTGCAGGTTGAGCAGTTTCATCAACGCCACGTCGTCGGCTGAGCGGTGGTAGTGGTCGCAGGCGATGTCACCGTTGTGCGCATCGGCAACCGCTCCGGGCTCCCGGGAGAACACGTCCCAGATGGAATCCTGCCGGCCGTCCTCGTGGGCTGCCCCTTCAATCTGGTAGGCCGCCGTGGCCGCACCCCAGAGGAATCCCTCCGGAAAGGTGATGTCTGTGTTGGTCATCCTTTGACTGCTCCTTGCATGATTCCTGAAACGAGTTGGCGTCCTGCGAGAACGAATACCAGCAGGAGAGGGATGGTCGAAAGCACTGCACCGGCGAGAACCACAGAGTAGTCAACGAAGTGGGCTGCCTGGAGTAGCTGCAGTGCCACCGGAAGAGTGGGATTGCTGGGGTCGAGCACGATGAATGGCCAGAAGAAGTTGGTCCAGGTGGCCATGAAGGTGAAGAGGGCCAGCATGGCGGCGGCTGGCCGAGCGGCCGGGAGCCCCACGTGCCAGAACGCCCTGATCATCGACGCCCCGTCGACCCGCACCGCCTCGATCAGCTCATCGGGCAGTGCGTCCCGGATGTACTGGGTCATCCAGAACACACCGAACGCCGTCACGAGGGCCGGGATGATCACCGCCCACAGGGACCCGGTCCAGCCAAACCTGGACATCACAATGAACAGGGGCACCACGCCGAGCTGGGTGGGGACCGCCATGGTGGCGATCACAAACACCAGCAGCCACTTGCTGCCCTTGAACTTCAGTTTGGCGAAGGCGAAACCGGCCAGCGTCGAGAAAAAGACCACCGAGAACGCGGTCACGCTGGAGACCAGCAACGAGTTCCCGAGCGCTGTCCAGAAGGGAATGCTGTCCAGCACCTGCGCCGCGTTGGCCAGGAAGTTACCGCCCGGCAGCAGGGGGATCCCGCGGGACAACACGGTACTGTCGTGGCTGCCGACCAGGTAGGACCAGTAGAGCGGGAACAGCGAACCGAGCAGGACGGCGCCGAGGAACCCGTAGGTGAGGAACCCGGGGCGCCGCCCGGTTCCGCCCGGGCCTTTCCGACGACGTCGGTTGCCCCGGCGGGACGCAGCGCGTGCTGCCCCCTTTCCTGCCGTTTGTGCGGTCAAGGGGATGGAGCTCACTTGGTGCCTCCCTGGTTGGCGATGCGCCGGGTGATGAAAAAGTTCAGG
Organism: Arthrobacter sp. TB 23; assembly: GCF_000294595.1. Classification (NCBI taxonomy): domain Bacteria; kingdom Bacillati; phylum Actinomycetota; class Actinomycetes; order Micrococcales; family Micrococcaceae; genus Arthrobacter; species Arthrobacter sp. TB 23. Next base: position 3,097 of record NZ_ALPM01000053.1, read on the forward strand.
ACTGCAATCAACACGATGATCAGGAACAGCAGCCAGGCGACGGCCGAGGCGCGTCCGAAGTTGCGTTGGCCCCACCCCAGTTCCCAGATGTACATCGTGAGGGTCTGCCATTGCCGGTCGGCTCCACCCAACCCGTACTGGTCGAACACCCGCGGCTCGTCGAAGATCTGAAGTCCGCCGATGGTCGAGGTGATCACCACGAAGATGACCGTGGGCCTCAGCATCGGCACGGTGAGCGAGAAGAACTGGCGGAGCCGGCCCGCCCCGTCGATGGCCGCCGATTCGTAAACGTCCCGCGGAATGGCCTGCATGGCCGCCAGGAAGATCAGCGTGTTGTAGCCGATCCAGCGGAAATTCACCATAGTGGCGATGGCCATGTGGCTGGCCGTCGGATCGGAGTGCCAGCGCACGCCCTCGAAGCCGAGCGACCTGAGAATCTCGTTGACCAAGCCGAACTGGTCGGCGAACAGGTTGTTGAAGATCAGGCCCACAGCCACCGGTGCGACGACGAATGGAACCAGTACCCCCATCCGCCAGAAGGTTTTCGCCCGCAGGTTCGCGTCGAGGAAGGCGGCGATGACGATTGCCGCCACCACCTGTGGCACTGAGGAGAGCAGGAAGATGCTGAACGTGTTGCCCACAGCGTTCCAGAAGAACGGCTGGGACAGGATGAACGTGTAGTTCTCCAGCCCCGCGAACTCCCCCTGGCCGCCGATCAGGTTCCAGTTGTGGATGGAAACCCAGGCCGTGTATCCCAGGGGAAACAGGCCGGTGATGGCGAACAGGAGGAAGAACGGCGAGATGTAGAGGTACGGGGAAAACTTCACATCCCAGCGGGACAGCCGATGGGAGAAAGTGATCCGTCGAACCTTTTTGGACGACGGCGGGCGCCGGGGTGGGGCTGGTTTCAGCGCCCGGTCGGTGACGGCCATGGTGTCAGAGCGCGTTGACCGCGGTGACGAACTTGTCCCAGGAGGAGGCGACGTCGTCGGTCTGGTCGACGTCGACACGGGTCAGGGCCTGCTGCATCGCATCGTTGATGGGGAAGTACTTCGGTCCCTTGAAGGGGGTGACGTCCACGGCCAGCGCCCGCTCGGCGAGGATCTCCCCGGTGGGTGCGTCGTTGAAGAACTCGTTGGTCGCGTCCAGCAGGTCGGTGCTTTCCAGTGCCTCGACCTGGCTGGGGAACGTGCCCTTCGCGTTGAATGCCTTGATCTGCTGTTCGGGTGCGGTGAGCCAGTCGGCGAGCTTCTTGGCTTCGGCCTGATTTTCGCCCTGCACGGGGACCGTCAGGTAGGACCCGCCCCAGTTGCCGCCACCGCCGGGGAAGACATTGGCAATGTCCCATCCTTCGACGCCTTCGGCGTTGCCCTCAATGACACCGAGCATCCAGCCGGGGCACAGCATGGTGGCAAACGCATCGGACTGGAATCCCGCCGTCCAGTCTTCGCTCCACTGGCCCAGATGCGCCGAGAGGTTGTCATCCACCGAGGCAGCGACCACGGTCTCGTAGATTTCCTTGACCTCGGCATTATCGGCGGCGATGACCGTGCCGTCCTCATTTTCGTAGGCATTCTCAACCTGGTTGATCATGCCCTGGTACGTGGCTCCGGCTGAATCGAACCAGGCGACACCGTCGCTGGCGGCGACGAAGTCCCGTCCAGCCTCAAAGTAGCTGTCCCAGGTGCCGCCCAGTAGCGCAGCGACTTCGTCCCGGTCGGTGGGCAGGCCAGCGTCCTCAAAGAGGTCGGCCCGGTAGCAGACACCCTGGGGGCCCACATCGGTGCCGTAGCCGATGAGCTTGCCATCCGGGGTGGTGGCGGCCTCGGTCTTCCAGTCCAGCCAGCGGCCGTCGACCGCAGGGTCGGCGAGGTCAGCGAACTGGTCGGGGAATTCCATCAGCTCCGCCAACCAGTCAACCTCGATCGCTTCGATGTCGGAGAGTCCCGACCCTGCGGCCAGCCGGGTGGTGAGGTTGTCGCGGGCCTCGTTGGAGGTGGCCGCCTTCTTGTGTTCGATGGTCACGTTGTCGTTGAGTTCTTCGTATTCGGTGAAGAGGTCTTCGTACCCGAACTCGTTGAAGGTGGCAACGGTGAGAGTGACGTCTGACTCGCCGGTAGCGTCGTCGATATTGCCCGCCGGGGCTGAATTGGAACCGCAGGCTGAGACGGCGAGGGCTAGGCAAACTGCGCTGGCTGATAGCGCGGTGAATCTTGCTCGATTGTGCACGGGGTGACTCCTTTGTCGGGTGATGACCTGAATCGTCATGGGAGCGCTCTCACGCTCTGGAATCATCCTTGAGTGACCTGCGTCTCATGTCAAGTGGGAGCGCTTCCACGGCCTCTAAATACGACTGCTCCGTCACCATCGCACCTAGTCAGGGGCCCGCGGCACGAACGGCCGTAATGCAATCGTTATCTCCGAGGTGGCCCTCAAAGGGCTAGGGGAAGGTCTTAGGCGCTGGACCATCGCTTGACACCGCGCCGCCTGCCGGTATTACCTAAGTGAATTACCTAATGACCATTCGGTCACTAATAACCAGACCGGTCAGCTTGTCCGGTCAAAACAGTGAGGTTCCAATGGCGGACACCGGTGCCCGACACACGCATCCTATCCTCGAGCAGGATCATGCCTCCCGCTGGTTAGGCATCGACGTCGTCGACCTGGCCGATGGCCACGCGATCATCACCATGCGCCTTCGCCCCGACATGCTCAACGGGTTTGGCATCGCCCACGGCGGGATGGTCTTTGCCCTCGCCGACTCGGCCTTCGCCCTGGCCTGCAACCCCATCGGTGAAACGGACACCATTACCGTCGCCTCGGGCGCGGACGTCACCTTCCTGGCCTCGGCCCATCCCGGGGATCTGCTGACCGCCACCGCTGACCGGCGCGCCTCAGCCGGGCGTAGCGGCCTCTACGACATTTCCATCTCCGCGGAAAACGAGAACGGTACCCGGGCGATTGCCGAGTTCCGTGGCCGTTCCCGGACCATCCCCAATCCCCAGCTCGCCAAGCCCAGCAGCGCCGCTGTCACCACCACAGAAAAGAGCCTCCCATGACCAGCACGGCACTCAAGGCCTCAGCCGCCGATCCCTCAACCCTTGACACCGAGGAACTGATGTCGAGGGACCAGATCGAAGCCCTGCAGCTGACCAGGCTCCAGCACACTGTGCAGTATGCCTACGACAGGGTCCAGTTGTACAAGGACAAGTTCGATGCGGCAGGGGTTCACCCGACGGATCTTAAAGAACTCAGCGATTTGTCGCTCTTCCCGTACACCACCAAGGAGGACCTGCGGCGCACCTACCCGTTCGGCATGTTTGCCCTCCCACAGCCCCAGGTGGCACGCATCCACGCGTCGTCAGGCACCACAGGGCGGCCCACAGTGGTCGGCTACACTGCTGGCGACCTGGACCGCTGGGCCACCCTCGTGGCGCGGTCCCTGCGGGCATCAGGGGTCAAGAAGGGCGACAAGGTGCACAACGCCTACGGTTACGGGCTCTTCACCGGCGGCCTCGGCGCCCACTTCGGTGCCGAAAAACTCGGCTGCACCGTCATCCCCATTTCGGGTGGGCAGACCGAACGCCAGGTCCAGCTCATCAAGGACTTCGAGCCGGACGCCATCCTCGCCACCCCCACCTACCTACTCACCATCCTCGACGCCATGGCAGCCGCGGGCATCGACCCCGCGAGCACCTCGCTGAAGACGGCCGTGCTCGGCGCTGAGCCCTGGACCGAGGAGATGCGCCACGAACTGGAGAACCGGATGGGGTTCGACGCCTGCGACATCTACGGCCTGTCCGAGGTGATGGGCCCGGGCGTGGCAGGCGAATGTGTCGAGAGCAAGGACGGCTCCCACATCTGGGAAGACCATTTCCGCCCCGAGATCATCGACCCGTTCACCGACAACGTGCTCAACGACGGCGAACACGGCGAGCTGGTCTTCACCTCCCTCACCAAGGAGGCCCTGCCCATCATCAGGTACCGCACCCACGACCTGACCCGGCTGCTGCCCGGCACCGCACGGCCCGGGATGCGCCGGATGGGCCGCATCACCGGACGCAGCGACGACATGATCATCCTCCGCGGGGTCAACCTTTTCCCCACCCAGATCGAGGAAATCGCACTGCGCATCCCAGCGCTCAGTCCGCACTTCCAGTTGGAAATCACGCGGCCTGAAGGCCAGCGGATGGATGCGATGACCGTCAAGATCGAGCCGCGTGAGGGAGTCTCGGCGCACGACGCCGAAACCGCTGCCAGCACCCTCAGCGAACAGATCAAGATTCACATCGGCTCCAGCTGCGCCGTCACCATCGCCGAGCCCGGTTCGCTCGCCCGGTCCAGCGGCAAACTCCGGCGGATCTACGACCTGCGGCCCAAGGCCGGCGCCTGATGCCAACCGCTCCCCCGGCGGCCAACCGGCGCGGCCGGCCCGGCTATGACCAGCAGGCTGTCCTCACCATCGCCGTCGACGTGTTCAACCGGCACGGATACGAAGCCACATCGATGGGCGTCCTCGCCGAAAACCTGGGGATCAGCAAGTCAGCCATTTACCATCACGTCCCTTCCAAAGGGGACCTGCTGCGTCTGGCGTTGGATCATGCGCTGGGCGGGCTGGAGGCGGTGCTGACCGATCCCGCAGCGACCTCGGGCAAGGCCGATGCCCGGCTGGAGTTCGTACTGCGGGGCACCATCGCCGTCCTGATCGAGCGGCTCCCCTTCGTCACCCTGCTGCTGCGGCTGCGCGGGAACACGGAGGTGGAGCGGGGCGCGCTGGAGCGCCGTCGTGCCTTTGACCGGCAGGTGGCGGCGCTGGTCGACGCGGCACGGACCGAGGGTTCCCTGCGGTCCGACATCGACCCGCGCACCACCACCCGCCTGCTGTTCGGCACGATCAACTCGATTGTCGAGTGGTACAAACCCGGCGGTGCCGTGTCGCCCGAGAAGCTGGCCGACGACGTCATCACCATGGTCTTCGACGGACTCCACCGCTCCTAGCCCGCACACCCCGCAACAGCCCTCCCGCCAGCTGTGGCGGGAGGGCACTCCGCACCCACCGGAGCTGACCGCTCGGCGGAGGGCTCGGCTCGGCCTACTTCTCGACGAGGGTCAGGACGTCGTAGGTCGCGACGACCTCGTCATCCTGGTTGTGCAGCACAGCATCCCAGGCCACTTCCCCGTATTCTTCGTCCTCGCGCGGGGTAATCCGCTTGGCCGTCAGGGTGACCCGGATGGAGTCCCCGGCAGCGACCGGGGTGATGAACCGCAGGTTCTCCAGCCCGTAGTTCGCGAGGACCGGCCCCGGAGCGGGATCGACGAACAGCCCCGCACCCCAGGACAACAGCAGGTAGCCGTGTGCCACGATGCCCGGGAAGAACGGGTTCGCGGCTGCGGCTTCCTCGTTGGTGTGCGCGTAGAAGGTGTCCCCGGTGGTATTGGCGAACGCGGTGATGTCCTCAAGGGTTACCTGCCGCAGGTCCGAGCGGATGGCGTCGCCAATCTGCAGGGCGGCAAGATCCTTCCGGAACGGGTGGGTGCCGTCAAACCGGCGCTCAGCACCGGTATGCCAGACCCCGGTGACCGCGGTGAGCATGTTCGGGGAGCCCTGGATGGCCGTGCGCTGCATGTGGTGCAGCACCGAGCGGATGCCGCCGAGTTCCTCGCCACCGCCGGCGCGGCCCGGACCGCCGTGGACCAGGTGCGGCACGGGCGNNGAGCCGTGCCCGGTGGAGCTGCGGGCGTCTTCCCGGTTGAGCATCAGCACGCGCCCGTGGTGGGCGGCGATGCCAAGAACCAGCTCCCGGGCCACGGCGGGGTCGTTGGTGCAAACCGTCGCCACGAGTGATCCGGCGCCCAGGGCGGCGAGCCGCACGGCGTGCGCGGCGTCGTCGTACCCGATGACCGAAGCGACCGGGCCGAACGCTTCAACCGTGTGCAGCTCGATGGCTTCGGCGTTCTCCCAGGTCAGCAGTACCGGGGACATGAAGGCGCCCTCGACGGCGGTGTCCACGGTGCCGTCGGCGCGGGTGACACGGGGCGCGTCGAGCGTGCCGTAGGCGAGCTCCCCGCCCGCGGCGATCATGGTTTCGACGGCGGAGCGGACATCCCTGAGCTGGTCCAGGGAGGCCAGGGCGCCCATCGTGACGCCCTCGGCACGCGGGTCGCCGAGCACGATGCGCTGTTCGATGCGGTCCCGGGCGGCGGCGACGACGTCGTTCACCAGGGTCTTGGGCACGATGGTGCGGCGGATGCTCGTGCACTTCTGCCCGGCCTTGACCGTAATCTCGGTGACGAGGGATTTAATGAAGGCGTCAAACTCGGGGGTGCCCGGGACGGCGTCCTCGCCCAGGATGGCCGCGTTGAGCGAATCGGTTTCGGAGGTGAAGCGGACGCCGCCGTGCACCACGTTGTCGTGGGACTTCAGCTTGTTGGCGGTCGACGCCGACCCCGTGAACGAGACCAGATCCCGGTAGTCCAGGTAGTCGAGCAGGTCCCGGGCGGATCCGGAAATCAGCTGCAGCGCGCCCTGCGGGAGGATGTTGGACTCGATGATGAATTTCACGACGGCGGCGGTCAGGTACCCGGTTGGTGTCGCCGGTTTGACGATGGTGGGAACGCCGGCCAGGAAGGCCGGAGCCAGCTTCTCGAGCATGCCCCAGACTGGGAAGTTGAAGGCGTTGATTTGCACGGCCGCGCCCGGGATGCGCGTGTAAATGTGTTCGCCGAGGAAGGTGCCGTCCTTCGAGAGGGTTTCCGGCGGCCCATCCACCACGACGTTGGAGTTGGGCAGCTCGCGGCGGCCCTTCGATCCGAAGGTGAAGAGCACCCCGATTCCGCCGTCGATGTCGACCATGGAATCGATTTTCGTCGCACCGGTCCGGGCCGACAGTTCATACAGCGAGGTGCGCTGGTCGTTGAGGAACTGAGCCAGCGCCTTGAGCATCAGTGCGCGCTGGTGGAAGGTGAACTTGCCGAGGGTCTGCTGCCCGGTGGTCCGGGCATAGTCGACTACCCGGGCGACGTCGAGTCCCTCGGTGCTGACCACCGCCAGCGTCTCACCGGTGCTCGCGTCCCGGACTTCGGCGCTGTTGCGTTCTGTCAGGGAGGTAGCGTCTGGCGTCCACCAGGCATCCTCGATGAAGCTGGGAACTGTCTGCACGCGTACGGCTGTTGAAGTCATCGTCGACTTGCCTTTCACCTGTGGGTAGCGGCGCCCGCCCTCCGTGAGGAGGATAACTGAACGGACGTTCGGTAATATGTCCAGCGTACATTAACTGGCCTTTCCACATCCCTCAAAGGAGCCCTTCGGTGACTCACCAGACCTGGCAGATCCAGCTCGGCGAACTCGACGAGAAGATGGGCGTGAAAATCCTCGAGCAGTCGGTTGAGCGGGTGGTCGCCACCATGCCGGTGGCAGGCAACCGGCAGTCCTTCGGGCTTTTGCACGGCGGCGCGTCGCTCGCCGTCGGCGAGGCTGTGGGGTCCTGGGCGGCAGTCATCCACGCCAGCACCATGGGAAAGACCGCCGTCGGCGTCGACGTGTCGGCCACCCATCACAAGTCCGCCCGCGAAGGACTGGTCACCATCACAGCGACCCCCATCCATCTGGGCGGCACCCTCACCACCCACGAGGTGGTGCTGACCAACGACGACGGCGCGCGGCTGTGCAGCCTGCGGATCACCAATCTGATCATCGACCGCCGCTAGGCGCCCGAGGTCAACCGGTTCCTCAACGCTGCCACTGCCGACGGGGTCAGGCCGGCGTCCAGGAGGTACTGGGCCGCGTCGAGTTGGGAGAGCAGCTGATGCAGGTGCGTTGCGGAACGGTCCAGCCGCTTCTGCAGTTCGTCTTTGGACGCCGGCGGCTCCTTCGGCGTCTCCTGCGTCGCGAAGAACTGGTTGATTCCGCGGACTCCCAGGGCATAGTCCTGCACGATCTCATCGGCGGATACGCCCGCCGCCGACAGCATGACGGCTGTCACCATGCCGGTGCGGTCCCGGCCAGCTGAGCAGTGGATGATCACGCCGCCGTCGGGTGCATCGATCACTGTCTGCACCGCGGCGGCGATCTTCTCGGGCCAGCGTCGCAGGTTCTCCCGGTAGTGCTCCGGCGAGCTCAGGTACGGCCCAACCAGTTCCATGAAGTCGGCGTCGGACGGGTCCTCGGTGGGACGGTTCACGATCGTGAAGCGGGTCAGACTGTCAGCAGCGACAGCCGGGTCACCGGGGCGCCGTCCGAACTCGCCGGGGTTGCGCAGGTCGACCACGGTGCGGACGCCGTCGTCGTACGCCTGTCGCCAGCCGGTTGAGGAAAGCCATTCGTGCCGCCCCATCCGGTACATGCGGCCGGGTAGGATTACCCCGCCGAGACCGCCGAGATCCCGGGCGTTGACGGCGCCGTCCCACCGGACGGCACGGGCTTCGGCCGCGGCAGGATCAGCGGTGTGGCCCGGCTGGGAGGTCATGACCACACTCTAACAATTTGCGGCCAGTCCGGGTGCAGGCTTCTTTCCTGGCCTGTTTCCAGAAAGCTACTGCAGGTGTATCTTTCAGCCATGAAAACTCCCCGTCACTCCCTGTTCGGACGTTCTGCCGCTGGTGCGGCGCTATCGGTCGGCCTGTTGGCCAGCACGATCGCGGGTCCCGCCGCCGCTCATACCCAGGGCCCCCCGGTCCCGGCCGACTATGTGGCCCTGGGCGATTCCTACGCTGCCGGGTTCGGCGCGGGCTTCTACGCCAATGCGTGCGGGCAGTCACCTCTGGGACTGCCGTGGCTCCTCGACGAGCAACGCAAAATCGAGTTGACCTACAACGCCACCTGTTCCGGGGCGAAGGCCGCAGCAAACCCCACCGATGCGGTACCCGACGTCCCTGAGCAGCTGGCAGGACTCGTTTTCAACGAGCTGATCGGTGCTGAGACGGACCTCGTCACGGTGTCGGCGGGCGGCAACGACCTGGATTTTGGGGGCGTAGTGGGGGCGTGTGCCACGCAGGTACTCGAAATCTGCCAAATGGTAATCGACGGCCGCACGGTCCAGGCGCAGACCAGCCTGGCCGCGGCACTCGATGACCTGTACGGGGAGCTGCGCACTGCCGCGCCGAACGCCACAATTGTGGTCACCGGGTACCCGCACCTGTTCTCGCCAAAGTCCGAATCGGAGGTACTGCTCAGTACCGAGGCGCAGCAGTTGTTCAATGACGGCACCGATGCGCTCAACGCGGTCATCAAGCAAAACGCCGAAGCCAACGGACTGCAGTATGTGGACGTGGTGAAGAGGTTCACTGGCCACGGTATTGGCACCAGGGATCCGTGGATCACGTATACCGGGTTCACCGCCATCGACGACCTGCACCCGAATGCCAAGGGGTACGAGTCCGGTTATTTCAAGGCGATCCGCAGCGCAGTGAACCTGAATACTCTGTGGCGGTAGCGCCGGGGCACCGGCGGAGGGGTGTTCCTCGACCGGTTCCGGCTCACTCGGTCCAGTCGAAGAACCCTTTACCTGACTTCCGGCCGAGCTCGCCGCGGGCCACCTTGTCCCGCAGTAGTTGCGGCGGCGCGAAGCGTTCCCCCAGGGTTGATTCGAGATATTCAGCGATGCCGAGCCGGACATCCAGGCCCACCAGGTCGGTGGTACGCAGTGGACCCACCGGGTGTTTGTAGCCCAGCACCATGGCGGTGTCGATGTCTTCGGCCGAGGCGACACCCTCCTCGACCATCCGCATCGCCTCGAGGGCGATTGCGACGCCCAACCGGGAACTGGCGAAGCCGGGCGCATCCTTGACGACCACCGGGGTTTTCCCGAGCAGTTCCACCCAGCCGCGCGCTGCGTCGGCGAGCTCGTCGGAGGTCTGCTGGGCCAGGACCACCTCGATCAGCGTTGAGGCGGGCACCGGGTTGAAGAAGTGCAGCCCGCAGAACCGCTCCGGCCGTTGGAGCTTACCGGCCAGCGAGCTCACCGACAGGGACGAGGTGTTGGTCGCCAGCCATGCGTTGGACGTCAACCGTTCCTCGACCGCTGTGAGGGCGGCTGCCTTCAGCTCGGCGTCCTCGGGGACCGCTTCCACCACCAGCCCGCAGGTTTCGAACGCCGCGTAGTCAACCGATACGGAAACCCGTGCCGAGAGTGTCTGGAGATCCTCCGATGTGGTCCCGCGCTGCACGCTTTTGCCGAGTGCGTCGAGGACACGCTGCCGTGCCGCCTCGGCGGCGTCGTCGTCGCGCTCGACGACGACAACGGAGGCACCCGCTGTGCAGAAGGCGTGCGCGATGCCCGCGCCCATCCGGCCGCCACCCAGGACGCCAACGATGTCGGGGATGCGGGCTGCGCTGGGGATTGCTGTAGTCATTTTTTCTTCCTGTCGAGGAATGCCTGCATCCGGTCGAACTTCGCCTCGGATTCAAACAGGATGCCCTGGGCTAACTGGTCAATGACCGGGTGTGCCTCGGGCGGGGCGTGGAACACGGATTTGGTGATGCGGACGGCCAGTGGGTCCTGCCGTGCAATCCGGTCGGCGAGCGCATTGGCGCCCGCGAGGAGGGCCTCGGGTTCGTGGATTTCGGTGATCAGCCTGGCAGCGAGGGCCTCATCGGCGCCCAGGATCCGCCCGGCGAGGAGGATTTCTTTCGCCAGTGGCTCGCCGACCAGTTCCCGGAGCCGCCAGGTGGCGCCCGCGGCAGCCAGAATCCCGAGGCCGGTTTCAGGGTTACCGAGCTTCAGGCTGGGCGTGCCGATCCTGAAGTCAGCGGCGTAGGCCAACTCGGCGCCTCCGCCGAGGGCATACCCGTCCAACACGGCGATGACCGGCAGGGGGAGCCGGGCAATGCGGGCAAAGAGGGTGGAGTTGATCCCGGCGAGCGCATCGTCCCGGCGTCGTTCCCGCAGCTGGGCGATGTCGGCGCCTGAGGCGAACACGCCGTTACTTCCCGTGAGGATGAGGATCCGCGGCCGCTTCTCCAGCGCCTCACACACAGCATGCAGTTCATCGACCATCGTCTGGTCGATGGCGTTACGGACCTCGGGGCGGTGCAGTTGGACGGTGAGGCGGTCGCCGTCGTCAGTGACCCGCAGCGTGGTGAACTGGTCCATCAGACGCGCTCAAGCAGCATGGCGGTGCCCTGCCCCACACCGACGCACATGGTGGCCAGCCCGATCGCCCGGCCCTCACCGCGTGCCTCGCGTTCCAGGCGGCCGAGCAGCGTGATCGCGAGCCGGGACCCCGACGATCCGAGGGGGTGGCCGAGAGCGATAGCACCGCCGTCGCGGTTCACCAGTTCCTCATCGAGTCCGAGCCGGCGGATGCAGGCGATGGACTGGGTGGCGAAGGCCTCGTTGAGTTCGACGGAGGTCAGATCGCTGATGCTCAGCCCGGTGCGCTGGAGTACCTTTTGCGTGGCCGGAACCGGGCCGATGCCCATGATGGCCGGCGGGACGCC
>NZ_ALPM01000054.1:0-72247 GCF_000294595.1 Arthrobacter sp. TB 23
TCCTGTCGGTGATCCACCGTCGGCGCAGATCCGGGATCAAGACCGGCCCGCCGGTCCACGATGACCTCATCGATCGGGACTTCACTGCGGCGGCGTCGAACCAGAAATGGTTAACCGACATCACCGAACACCCCACGGACGAAGGCAAGCTTTACCTCTGTGCCATCAAAGATCTGCACTCGAACCGGATCGTCGGGTATTCCATGGACGGGCGGATGAAAGCGTCCCTGGCAGTAGCGGCCTTGGACCATGCCGTTTCGTTCAGAAAACCCGCGGGTACGGTAGTTCACTCCGATAGAGGGTCCCAGTTCAGATCCAGGAAATTCGTCTCCGCCCTGCACGTCTACGGGCTGAGCGGATCAATGGGACGGGTGGGCGCGTGCGGTGACAATGCTGCGATGGAATCGTTCTTCTCGCTGCTGCAAAAGAACGTCTTGAACCGGAAACGGTGGGAAACCAGGGCCGAGCTCAGGCTCGCCATCACGACCTGGATCGAGCGGACCTACCACCGAAAACGCCGGCAACGCACCCTCGGCCGGCTAACCCCGATCGAGTTTGAGACAATAAACAACGCGGTCACAGCCGCATAGCAAACTATCAACCCCAGCTGTCAACTAAACCTTCAGCAGTCCCAAATTCCGGAAGACTTCGGAGGGCGTCAACAAACCGTGGTCGCAGGAGAACCTAGATGGCCTCCACCACGGTCGCTGGATCAATCAGCTGCGGTGGGCAGGTTGAACCGTCCCGGGTTTGATGCCGCTGTCTTCTGTGAGAAAGATAGTGATTATGCCCAAGCAGTTTCCTCCCGAGGTCCGTGATCGTGCAGTTCGCATGACGGTGGATCGGTTGTCCGAGTATCCCTCTGTTTACACCGCTTGTAAGGCGCTGGCACCGAAGCTGGGAGTCGGTGCTGAATCGCTGCGTCGTTGGGTGGTCCAGGCTCAGATCGATGCCGGTGAAAAGACCGGCCCGAGCAGCGAGGAGGTGGAGGAAATCAAGCGGCTCCGGGCCGAGGTGCGGGACTTGAAGGAGTCCAACGAGATCCTGAAACAGGCCTCGATTTTCTTCGCGAGGGAACTCGACCCTCGCCGCCGTTGATCTGTCGATTCATCGACGACATGCGCGCTCTTGGTTACGCGGTCGAGTCGATCTGCGCTGTCCTGCGGGAGCAGGGCGTCCAGGTCGCCGCACGAACCTACCGGGCGTGGAAAACACGCCTGCCAGCGTTGCGCACCATTGAAGATGCCCGCCTCACCGATGCCTTGCGGAGTTTGAAAGTCACCGACGTGTTGGGACGCCCCCGCCCCGAGATCATTTATGGGCGGCGGAAGATGACGCAGTGGCTGCGCCGAAGCGGATTCCCGGAAGCCTCCAAACACACCGTGGACCGGCTGATGCGCGAAGAGGGCATGAACGGTCTGACCAGAGGCCGCAAGACCCGCACCACCATCCCCGGCAAGGACGGCCGCCGCGCCGGGGATCTGTTGAATCGGGACTTCACGGCATTGGCCCCGAACCGGGTCTGGGTCACGGATTTCACCTACGTGCCGGTCTACGCAGGGTTCGTCTACGTGGCATTGGTCATTGACCTATATTCCCGGGCGATCGTGGGGTGGGAAACCTCCACAGTGAAGGACACATCGTTCGTTGAACACTGTCTACGGATGGCTTTGTGGAGGCGTCAACACACTGGGCGGCCGGCCGGGAAGGGGCTGATTCATCATTCCGACGCGGGAAGCCAAGCCGTATTCAACCGGTCGTCGCAACGATTGTTTGTGAGGTCGATCGTAGTTGTTCTTTGAAAGCTTCGGCAGGGGTTGAGGTGTGTCAAGGATGTGAGACAGTCGGCTAGTTTTTTCGGGGGTTAGGCAGCTGCGGGTAGCAGCTGGTTTTGGGTCGTGTAGTTGGCCATTGCTGTTGCCGGGGGTAGCCCCTGATTGTTGGTGTGGGGCCGCCAGCGGTTGTAGAAAACTTCGATGTAGCGCATGGTCGCCCGGCGGGCGCCCTGGCGGGTGGCGAAGCTGTGGTGGTGGTAGAACTCGTTCTTCAGGGTGGAGAACGCTGACTCGGCGACGGCATTGTCCCAGCACACTCCGGTGGCGCCCATAGATTGGCGGACGCGGTTGCCGGTGCACCAGGCACCCATTTCCCGGGAGGTGTATTGAGTGCCGCGGTCGCTGTGGAAGATGGCGTCCGGGGCCAGATGTCCGCGGTTCCTGGCCATTTCAAGGGCACCTGTGACGAGGGAGGCGCGCATGTGATCGGCCATGGACCAGCCCACAATCATCCGGGTGCACAGGTCGATGACAGTGGCCAGGTAAAGCCATCCTTCGCCGGTGCGCAGATAGGTTATGTCCCCGACGAGCTTCGTACCAGGGGTGTCTGAGGTGAAGTCCCGACCGATGAGGTCCGCGAACACCTTCTCCGGGTCCGAGGGGATGGTCGTCCGTTTGAACGCGCGCATCCGTTTGGCTGCCCAGCCGTTCTCGGCCATGATCGTGGCGACCGTTCCCACGGAAACCTGGACACCGGTGCCGGCGAGTTTGGTGTGGACCATGCGGTGCCCGAAGATCCCGTCGGAGGAATCGAACATCGCCTTCACCAGTCCGGTCAGTTCATGGTGCCGGACAGCGGTCGGTGATTCGGTCTGGTTCAGCCAGCGGTAGTACGAGGCCCGCGGAACGCTGAGCCGGGCGCACATCCAGGTAACAGGGAATTCGGCGTTCTCCTCCTGAACAAGCCGGTAGAGGTCCTCTACCGTTGTTCTTTGGCGAAGAACGCCGACACTTTTTTCAGGAAATCATTTTCCCTTTCGACTTCTCGCAGCCGGGCCTCCAGCGCCTTATATTTCGCGGGATCCGCCGGGTCATCGGGTCTTCCGCCAGCGCCGGACTCTCCTGCTCGGTGCAGCTGCACCCATCGTTTTAGCGCGGTCACGGAGATCCCCAGCTCGGGGGCCACCGAGGCCGGAGAACGGCCAGACGAGATCACGAGATTAACGGCATCAGCCTTGAACTCATCGGAATAAGTGGGACGCGAAGATATGGGCACAATCCTTTCAAACTGTGTCTCACATCAGTAGTACACCTCAATGGAGAACAACTCGGCTACCGAGTCAGTGAAGTTCTTCGAGCCGGCCCATCGTATTTCCTATATCTTCAAGCAATGAGCTGATACTTCAGTTAGATCTATGGAGCCTCGATATTGGAAAGCGCATCGAGCGTCTCATCCGCCCAGGCGATCGTGGCGCGAGCGGAGTACTCCCCCGTAGCGGAAGGCTTAATAGGCAGGATTTCGCGCTTCAGCCAAACACCCAAAAGGGTCCATTGCGTCAAGCCAAAGATCCTGGTCCTCGGCTATCGCGGTGCTGGTCTGGGCCTTTGGAGACCTGCCCGGAAAGCGGTGCGTAGCAGTACATATTGCCCGGCGGCATGTCCCGGAGCTTCAGCTCTACATTAATCAGGTTGGTGAAGGCCGCCGCGGCGTCGGGATTGGTTGGTGGCATCTTGCTAGTGAACAGGGGCGACCCGGCTGCTCCCTCACAGGAGAGGACGAGCCCGTCGCCAAACTCTGCTGCGAGCCTCTCAGCTAACTCTTCGGACAGGGCCTTAGACCCTGCCCGGCGGTCTTGCGATCCGCTGCCTCCTCCGGACGTTTTGATAGCACGGTGTCTTCGGTGACATGAGCCCATGCCTGCTGTCGTGTCCGAGCTCGTGGCATGCGCTTGGTTCGGCCCCGACGCAGGTGCCAGGATCGGTGCCGCTCCAGTCCACCGCGCGAATCGACGTAAAGCGCCTGGTAGATCGCTTCGTGCGAGATCCGCATCGTTGGGTCGTCGGGGAGGTCGAGCGGTAGCCGCTTGGCGATCTGCTGTGGGCTCCACGCCGTCACCCACTCCCGGTCCCCGCGGTGAGGTTTATTCTTCCCGTCCCACACTGGAACAGTCGGGCCGATACGTGTGCCGTCCGCAGCGAAGATGCCACCGCTAAGCTTGTCCTGGACATAGGTACGCAGCAAATCATGTGTAGCGAGTTTTGCGGTCTTCGGTCTGCGGGCACGACGTTCTGCGTGCCACTGCGCCGTTGACGCCTTGTACTCGGCGGATATGTGCGGGTGGACGCGAGGGAACCTCCCGGGGCGAGATTTGCTGCTTTTCGTCCCATTGAGAAACGGTACTTAAGTGCAAATCCGCGTTGGCCGTTCACGCAAAGCTTCGGGCTAGGCGACGGACCCCGCCCGGCGCCCGAACACTGCACCGGCGGCCAGGCCCGATCCTCCGGGATAGTTGTTGCTGAATAGTCCGCCGAGCATTTCTCCGGCTGCGTAGAGTCCCGGAATATGATTCCCGCGCTCGTCCTGAACCCGCCCGAATGTATCCGTTTTGAGTCCGCCGAAAGTGAATGTGATGCCGCAGGTGACCGGATAGGCGTAGTAGGGGGCGGCATCGAGCGGAGAGGACCAGTTGCTCTTCGCAGGGGTGGTTGAGGACCGTTTGCCGTCCTTGACGGTGGGATCGAATGAGCGATCGGTGTTTATCCCGCTGTTGTAAGCGGCGACGGTTCGTGTGAGGTGTTCGACAGGTACACCTATTTTCAGTGCGATGTCCTCGATCGTGTCTGCCGTCGCCAGAGAGATTCCCGGCATGTCATATTCCTCAGCGCGCAGCAAAGGGCGTACCTTGCTGTCGTAGATCTGGAATGCGATGGAGTCAGGCTGGTTGAGCACCACCTTCCCGTATTTGGCATAGGTGTAGTTTCGGAAGTCCTCTCCTTCATCCAGAAACCGTTCGCCCTCATTGTTGACCAGAATGCCCAGGAAGTAGCCTTGCCGTGTGAGTCGGTTGGTCAGCTCGTAGTTGCTCTCGTTGTCCGGGTAGTACGCGTCCCACTGAACGCTGTGTGCGGAATTCCAGTCACCTGCCTTGGCGGCACCGATATCCAGTGCGGCGTTGAGCATTGTGCCTTGATTGTTCGGCGTACCGCGGACTTTAGCCCTGGCCCAACCTTCCCCGAGGTACTTTTCGCGCATTTCGGGGTTGGACTCGAACCCCCCTGCGGCCAGAACTGTCGATTCTGCTCGAACTTCGAAGGGCGAGCCATGTGTGGTTCCCTTCACGCCTACAACACGTCCGTTTTCCACCAGCAGCTCGGTGGCCTCGTGCGAGTAGCGGATGTCCACTCCGAACCTCCTGGCCACGTTCGTATGGTCTTTGACGAGGCCTTCGCCTCCGTCAACGTTGCCAACGTGCACACCGCCCCAAAACAGGTAGGTGCCATCAGGATTCGTGTAGGCCTGGCGCTCGTACATCAGCCGGTACTTCAAGCCCAGCTTTTTAAGCCACCGAAGGGTTTCCTGGCCCTCTTCTACCAGCACGCGGGAGAGGTCGGGGTCATTGCGGCCCTGGGTCAGCTTCTCTAGGTCGCCAAGATATTCTTCGGCACTGTACGGCGGGACGGTGGTCCGTGTATGGCGTTCGTCCTCCTCGATGAGTCCCTTCAAGTCGTTCAGCCCGTCATGGACGATGCGCGTTGCGCCGGCGGTGTAATAGCTGTTACCGCCGGCCAGTTCCTCGGAACTTTTTTCCAACATGATGACTTTACGGCCGCGTTCGGCAGCGGCGTGTGCTGCGCTGAAGGCGGCGTTGCCGCCGCCAACGACGACGATATCGCTGGTCAGGGCCAGGTTCTCAGATGCGTCATGTGGGTTGGCCATCGGTTCTCCTTTGGTGGCTGGGCAGTAATTCTTATTACGCGGTTGCTGCGGCGATCAGGTCGATGACGGGCGCCATACGAGGGCTGACGCTAAGTCTGCTCAGGCCTTCATGGAGGTAACCGGCCATTGTGGGTGATGTGAACTTTGAGGTCAGGGAAAGGTACTTTTCGAAGCGCTCGTCTGCAGTGAAGGGGGAAGTAGGCTCACCGCGCGGTTCATCCAGTTGCTTTTCTACAACGCTTGCCCCGCTCATAACCCTGACCGTGGCACGTCGGTTACGCGGTTCAAGGGATAGGTCGGCGACCATTCGGACCCGGCGCGCCAGAGCCAGTGCCGCCTCATCCGGGCAGTCTTGGAAATCGCTGAGGGTTGTCCTGCCGTATAGCAGCCCCAAGGCGACGCCGTAGGGGGTACTGAATTGGCGCTGGAGCTCGTTCTTGGGGGCCTGCCCTCCGGTCTGCTCATGACACAGCGAACTGACGGCTACTTCTATGAGGGAGTCTGGAAAAACACAGACGTTCTGCTTAAACAGTTCGATGGCGGCGTCAATGGCGGTGTGGCAGAACCTGCAGCAGGCATGGCGCTTCGTCCCTACCTCTTCGATGACGAAATTTCGACCCAAGTCCGAGAGGTCGAGTTCGGGCATATTGGGACCAACGCTGGTGGCGTAGAAGCCATGATTCCCTTCAAGTGCGGTAAAGGGGCCTTCGACGCCGCACACCGCCAGATCGCAGGATTGCACGGCAGTCGACGAGGCCTTTCCAGCGTGAACGCGCTTGAGGTTCGACCCGGCCTGGACGAATTCGAAGGTGCCCCCGGCATAGGAAAGGGCAATGCCCATGGCCGAGGCGCATTGCTCAGTACTCATTCCTCGGAGTCGGGCAACTGCTGCCACAGCTCCCAAGGACGTGACGGTCGCAGTGGTGTGGAATCCGCGTATCCGGTGTTCGGGATTGACCCAGCGGGACAGCCGGACAGCGACGTCGTAGCCAACTATGACCGCTTCGAGGAACTGGCGCCCGGTGACCGGTAATTCCTGGGTAGCGGCCAACGCCGCGGGAATGATCACGACGCCAGGGTGGGTCAGGCCGATGGCATCGGTATCGTCCAGCTCTAGCGAATGGGCGGCGGTCGCGTTGATGTAGGCTGCCTGCGCTGCGGACTGGGTCTTGGAACCATCGAAGCACATGAACCGCCCGGGCATCCCCTGCAGATTGACGGCCGCCCTAACTGCCTGAGAGACAGGAAGACTGCTGCCGCGTAAGCCGCAGGCAACGGTGTCGATTACTGCGGCGATCGCAGCCTCCAGAGCTGTTTGCGGAACGTCTTCCGAAGAAAGGGAAACGAATTCAGCCAGACGCTGCGTAACGGTGGCGGTTACTGCTTTTACAGGCGGTGTCATACATCACATAGTGATACGTGATATTTCACATGTCAACTAGTATTTGCTCAAGACATTTTTGACTGCCTCGGTAGCATCGGCCAGATGCTCGGCCATGGCGGCCGCGGCGGCCGGATTGCCCGCACAGATGGCATCGACAATCTTCCGGTGATGCTGAGCGGAAACGGAGAGGCGGCCGGGTTGGGCGAGGTTGATCTGGCGTAGGGCTCTAACCCGTGCGCGGAAGACGCGGTAAACGTCGCGCATCACTTCGCTGTCGGCCATGTCAAAGATCAGGTCGTGGATGGCATCGACGCTCTCAACCCCGACATCGACGTTGTCTTCTGCCGCTGCGACCTCCAGGTTAGTCATGGCTGCGAAGAGGCGTCCCCGGTCAGCCTGTGTTCCATGTTCTGCGGCCCAAGCGGCAGCCAACGGCTCTACGGCTGACTTCAAAGAGTAAACCTCCTTGATTTCACGCATCGTGATTTGCCGAACGAAAGCCCCAACGCGCGCCTGTATTTCGACTAAACCTTCCTGGCGCAGGGTCTGAAGCGCATCGCGCACGGGCGTCTTGCTGATGCCCAGTTGCTGAGAGATCTCGTCACTGTTGATTCTCTCCCCGGGCTTCAAGTCACCCGTGCGAATGCGATCTCGAATCTCGCGCGCCGCCAATTCGGCCGCCGACAGAAGCAGGTTTGGTTGCATTGCCACGTTCCGGTCCTCTCCGTTAAATCTCCCCCCATTCAACCAGTATGAGTTGTCTGAAACATCTGACACAACTCTTGACATGTGAAATATCACGTATCAGACTGAATGGAGTCTCTTGCTCCACTACTTGCAGGAGCCCCGATAGGAAGGAACGCTCCCATGACTGAAACCGTAGATGCCAAGCCGGAGGTCCAGCGCGAGGATGCGGAAGGCGCAACCCGTGCTTTGGCCGACTATGTCAGCAACCTGCAGTTCGAAGACCTTTCCGCAGACGTTGTGCATAAGGCTAAGCTGTTGATTCGTGATGGTTTAGGCAACCAGCTGGGTGCCTCAACCATTGCCGAGC
This sequence comes from Arthrobacter sp. TB 23, assembly GCF_000294595.1. Lineage (NCBI taxonomy): Bacteria > Bacillati > Actinomycetota > Actinomycetes > Micrococcales > Micrococcaceae > Arthrobacter > Arthrobacter sp. TB 23. The sequence continues at coordinate 8,151 of NZ_ALPM01000054.1, forward strand.
CAGCCCGGGTGGCGCACTCCCTCATCGCCGAGTTCGGCGGTGCGGAACAGGCTACGATCACGGGCTATGGAACACGCGTGCCCGTTCCCCATGCCGCCATGATCAACGCCATGCTCGGACACGGGGTTGAACTGGACGACGCGCACGGCGCGGCCCTGACGAAGTCGGGCTCCCTGCTGGTCCCGACCGTGATGACGACCGGCGAGTACCTTCACCGTACCGGTGCCGAGACAATCACCTCTGCAGTAGCTGGCTACGACCTTATGGTCCGTATTGCTCTGGCTATCAACCCGGGCCATCGCCAGCGCGGCTATCACACGACCGGTGCCGTCGGTTCCATAGCTTCTGCCGGTGCAGCTGCCAAACAGTTCGGCTTCGATGCTGAGCGTACCGCCGACGCACTAGGGCTGGGCGCTATGCAGGCGGCAGGGATCCAGGCCTACCTTGACTCCCCATGTATGGCCAAGCCGCTGAGCCCGGGTAAAGCTGCTCTAAACGGAACCCTGGCAGCGATGCTGGTTTCCAAGGGTTTCACCGGACCAAAGATGGGCTTGGAGTCCCGGGAGGGCTTCTTCAACGCCTATGCGGACGGTGTGAAGCCCGGCGAAATCTTCGACGGTCTTGGCTCCGACTTCAAAATTATGGAGGTTGGCTTCAAGCCGCATGCCGCCTGCCGGTACGCCCATGGGCCTATCGATGCTGCCCAGGAGATCGCTCAGCAGCACAACCTTGCTCCTGAAGACATTGCTAAGGTCAGTGTTCGCCTCTGCGCCCTTGCTATCCGCCAGTCCGGGCGCACCGTCACCCCGAACTTGAACGCAGCAATGGGTTCAACTCCCTTCGGTGTTGCCCTTGCCCTGAACGGCTACCTGAATGGGCTCAAGGATTACGAAGAGGGTTTCAAGGACAAGCGAATTCACGAAGTCGCTGCCGAGATCGAACTGATCGCGGAGCCCAAGTATGGCCTGATGGGCCGTGAGGCCGTGGTGGAGGTCCGTCTAAACGACGGGCGAGTGCTCAGCCACGCCGTCAAGGGTCCCAAGGGTGAACCGGATCTGCCCATGAGTGACCTGGAACTGGAGAACAAGTTCCTGGATCTGGCCACCATCTCCATCGGTGCCACTCGCGCCCGGGAGGTCAGCGATATGGTGATGAACCTGGAAAACGTCAGCGACGTTGCCCAGATCGCCGCGGCCCTCAAGAAGTAGCAACCATGTCAACGACCAGAAGCATCCCCTGTCTCTTTGCTCGGGCCGGAACCAGCCGCGGCGCGTTTTTCCTTAAGGAGGATTTGCCTACGGACCCGGCCGTCAGAGACGCTGTCGTGCTCGCAGCATATGGCTCCCCCGACTCTCGTCAGATTGACGGCATAGGAGGCGGCGATCCGCTGACCAGCAAAGTCGCCGTGGTATCGGCCTCATCCCGTTCAGAAGCCGATGTGGACTACACCTTCGGCCAAGTCGGCATCGAAGTAGGGGAAATCTTCTGGGTGGGGAACTGCGGGAACATGTCCTCCGGCGTAGGGCCTTTCGCCATACACCGTGGACTGGTTCCCGCAGTCTCCCCCGTCACCCAGGTGCGCATTTACAACACCAACACCAACAAACTGCTCATCGCCGACGTGCGCGTCAATGACGCCGGGGAGGTCGAGGAAGACGGCGACACCATGATATCCGGCGTACCCGGATCCGGTGCCCCCATCCTCCTGGACTTCGGTGACTGCGGGGGCGCCGCAACGGGTTCGGTGCTACCCACGGGTCAAATCTGCGAACCTGTCACTTTATCTAACGGCACTACCTGCCAAGTCTCAATCGTGGACGCAGCCACGCCTTTCGTTTTCGTCAACGCCAAAGACCTAGCCATGACCGGAACCGAATCGGCCGCACAAATCGACGCTCACCCGTCGTTGCCCGGCCTGCTGGAAGAAATCCGCGCCTATGCCGCCGGGGCCATTGGGCTTGTGAGCGGGAACCAGGTGGCCAAAGAGGTTTCCCCGTCCATTCCCCGTGTTGTGGCTGTTTCCGAACCGCAGGACTACATAGCCGCCGACGGCACCTCGGTTCCTGCCGAGACCCTTACCGTGATCGCTAGGCAGCAGTCCATGCAGCGGACCCACAAAACCTATGCGGTTACCGGGGCGCTGTGCACGGCTATCGCCGGTGCCATCGAGGGCACCATCGTCAACCAGCTCGCTAAGCCCTCCGGCGAACACTTCGTCATCGGCCACCCCGGCGGCATCATCTCCGCACAGGTCAAAGTGGACGTCCGGGGCACAGACATCCGGGTGCGCAAAGCCTCCATCGTGCGCACCGCCAGAGCTATCATGGATGGCTCTGTCATTATCCCGAGCAAGGTCTGGGACAACGCCGGCATACCGCTGGCAACGACGGGATTGCTGTAGCGTCCCTGCATCGCCAGGAGGGCCGGCTTACGGTCCGGACCATTCCATTCCGTACGCCCGCAAAGGCGAACAAGGACACGTCGATAAAGGGATAGATTATGCCAGCACGCGGACCACAAACCGTTCAAGGGGCGGAGGGTTCCACCGCTTCAAGGGTGTGGACTTCACGCCTCACTTTCGGGTTCCGACCAGTCATGGTTGCCGGAATTGTCGCTTGTTTTGTCGCTGCAGCAGGGGTTATTGCAGTGCTGAGCCTGTTTCCCGGGGTCAGCGCATTGCTGGTCGCGATTCTGCTCGGTGTCGCCTTCCGGAACCTGGTCGGTGTCCATGAACGGCTTGAACCAGGCGTCATATTCACGTCCAAGACCCTGTTGCGGGCGGCCATCATCCTGCTTGGTCTGCAGCTGTCGGTCGTGGACATCCTGTCCCTGGGCTGGGGCGTTCTCCTCATGGTCGTCCTCATCGTCACCATCGGAATGCTCGCCACGTACTACGTCGGCCGGTTGCTCAGCCTGGGGCGGACTCAGTGCCTGCTCATCGCATCCGGATTCTCTATCTGTGGTGCAGCGGCCGTGGCTGCGTCCAGTGACGTTACGAAGGCGTCTGAGGAGGAGACGCTGACGTCCATCGCCTTGGTGGTGATCTTTGGCACAGCGATGATCCCGCTCATCCCTTTCCTTAGCCAGTTGATCGGATTTGATGCTGGTGCCACGGGTCTCTGGGCTGGCGGCGCCGTTCATGAAGTGGCACAGGTCGTCGCCATAGGCGGGATTGTTGGCGGAACAGCGCTCAGTGTCGCGGTCATCGTCAAGCTTGCTCGGGTCATCATGTTGGCGCCCGTTATGGCCGTCCTGGCATGGTCTGCCCGCAAACAGGAAACCTCCACACCGGGAGTGGCGGCGGCGCGGCCTCCGCTGTTGCCGGTATTTGTCGTGGCCTTCATGGTCGCCATCGTTGTACGCAGCTTCGGCATTGTGCCCGAACCGGCCCTGACCGGAGCGAGCGTGGTTCAGGGCACCCTCATGACCGCTGCAATGTTTGCATTGGGCTGCGGCGTCAAAGCCTCCTTCTTTCGCCACATTGGCCCTCGTCCATTCATCCTGGCCTTCGCCTCTACCCTCATAGTCGGCTCTGTCGCTCTGGCCGGCACCTTCATCCTCCGGTGAAGGTCATACCCGAAACCGCAAGCAACCCTGCCGCGCCCACATCCCGGCTGGTTTGATGATGCGGTTCACGCTGGTCAGCGTCCTGCTCCACGCATTCTTCCTGCAGCTCGCCGTCGCCCTCATCCGCCCCACCACTTCCTACATAGCTTTAGATCTCGGCGCTACCGCAGTGTCTCTCGCGTGGGTTGTGGCCAGTTTTTCCGTACTCCCCATCGTCCTGGCTTTTCCGTTGGGACGAATGCTAGACATCGGTAAGGAAAAGCCGGTGCTGGTCGTCGGGGCGCTACTGATGCTCGCCACCGGCCCGGGCCTGATCTTCGCTGCACCCAACCTAACGGCCCTGTCCTTTTGGTGCACCTTGCTGGGTTTGGGGCACTTGATGAGCCTGCTCAGCGAACAGAAAAGAATCGCAGCCGGAACCGTTGACCACAACCGGATTTTCGGGATCTACACGACTAGTGCAGCGGCGGCGCAGCTGCTCGGACCGTTTCTGCTGGGGTTTATCGGGGGCCGATCGGTCACACCCGACACCACTGCGCTGCTGGTGGGTTACTGTGCCATTGTCTTCAGCCTGCTCCTGGTCAGCCTTTTGATGCTCCGCCACCCCGTCGTCCCGTCCCTCGCCAGCCGCAGCCCCGGCGGCGGCATCAGGCGGGCCTTCGTGACCAGGCCTGGTGTGAAAGGTGGCCTGGCAGCGTCGATTCTCATAAGCATGCTGGTACTTTGCGCCATTGATCTGCTTCAGGTTTACCTGCCTGCACTAGCAGTGGAACGCGGCATGGCGGTCTCCGAGGTGGGCTTGCTCTTAGCCTTCCGGGCCGCCGGAACCTTGGTCTGCCGTTTCGGGCTGGGCTGGCTGGTTTACACAATCGGAAGGAACCGCATTCTCGTGGTGTCGTCGGGTATAGCGGCGGCGTTGCTTGCTCTGGTAGTCGTTCCGATGCCACTAGTTTCGGCGTTGGTCTTGATGTTTTGCCTTGGACTCATGCTCGGGATTGGTCAGCCCCTGAGCATGGCAATGATGAGCTCCTATGCACCGTCGGACCATCTGGGAACCTGGCTCGCCCTCCGGCTAACCGGCTCACGGGCTGGACAAGTGCTTATACCCATAGGGCTGTCGACTTTCACTATCGGCGCGGGTGCGGGTGGTGTCCTCACCGGTACGGCATGCCTACTTCTGCTCTCTTCCCTCGGTTCTATCCGTCCGCTGGCACGGCTCGAACGCAACGAGACTTAGCCTTACGCACCTCCGTAGGGAATGGACCGATCAGCACAACACACACGCATAACGCAAAAGAAAGACGCAGATTAATGCCGGGATGACCAGCGCCTGGAGGAGATCGCCTTGCAGTGGCAATGGACCTCATCCAGAATCCTCAGCCTGTCTGTCTGCAGTGCAACCGTCCTTCACCTCGGGTCGGTGAAGGACCATGTCCCGCCGGATGAAAGTGAGCCGAGCTTGTTGGCTAGGTACTGCCGTTTCCGCCGTCGTGGACTTCGACGCTGGGCTCGATGCCTTCGGCGCCGACGACTTCGCGCCACGCGTCGAAACCTGCCTGAAAGGCGACGATGCCTGCTTCAGGCAGGGCGATCTCGATGGCTTCCAAGATCTCGGCGGAGGTCAGTCCAAGATCGAGCGCGACGCGGATGTGTGACTGGATGTGTCCCTTGGAGGCCCGCATGACTGTCAGGCTCACGATGAAAATGAGCTCCTTGGTCCTTCGGTCCAAGGACCGCTGGTTCAAATAGGCAGCGGAAACCAAGTTGTTCGTTGCTTGCAGGACCTCGAAGTCCTGCTTAGCCATGACCTTGTGATAGTCGAGCACGTAGCCGCGCGTACGGGCCATGTCGTTGATGTATGCCAAGGCGTCGGTTTCGCTGACTGAAGGGCTGGTATGAGGCATTGGAATCCTTACGTGTATCTCGCCTGGTGTGAGACGTACATTGATTGGCCTGGCAGCCGGAAATGCACTTCAGCGCCAGGTGTGAATGTATGAGCCGGACATGGGTATGGGGCAGGGCCCGTTCGGCTCCCTGCCCCCAACCCCATGTTTTTGTTATCCAACAACGGTTTCGTGACGAGTCTCGTCTGCCAATAGGTCAATCAGTTTGGACCGAAGCGCCTGTACCTCGGGATCGGACTCCGTGCGTGGCCGGGGGAAGTCGACGCGGATGTCGTCCTTGATCCTGGACGGTCGGGCTCCGAAGACAACGATGCGGTCGGCGAGCATGATCGCTTCCTCCACGCTGTGCGTGACGAAGATGATCGTTTTTCCGGTTTCGTCCCAGACCCGCTGTAGGTCACGGACCATGAAGTCCCGCGTTTGAACATCGAGGGCACCGAAGGGCTCATCCATTAGGACCGCTTCCGGTTCACAGGCCAGTGTGCGTGCAATAGCGACACGCTGTTTCATGCCACCGGAGAGCTGGCGCGGGTAGGAGTCTTCGAAACCGCTCAGCCCGGTGAGATCGATCCAGTGCTGCGCCTTTTTAGCCGCTTCCTGCTTGGCTATCCCTTTGAGCTCAAGACCCAGGGTGATGTTTCGGCGCACAGTGCGCCAGGGGTAGAGGACAAAGTCTTGGAACACGATGCCCCGCTCCGGTCCTGGCCCCTTAATCGTTTTCCCGTCGAAGGAAACATCGCCTTCGGTGGGGAATTCGAAGCCGGCGCACATGTAGAGGAAGGTCGATTTTCCGCAGCCGCTGGGGCCGATCAGGACAACGAATTCCCCGTCGTAGACTTCGAGGTCGAGGTTGTTGATGGCCTCGACCGAGCGGTTGGTTCGCTCGTCGTGGAAGATCTTGCGCACGCCGTTGGCGGAGAACTTCACGTTGGTGGACATGGTTGTCACCTTTCTTTGGTGGAAATCGCGTACCAAGCGTTGACGGTGCGTTCCAATCGGCCGAACACCACGCGCTCGAAGATGTAGCCGACGATGGAAATGGCCACGATGCCGGCGAAAATTGTCTTTGTGTCCATATAGTTTTGGGCTTGAAAGATCATGAAGCCCAGTCCGAAGGAGGTAGCCGCCAACAGCTCGACAGCGATCAGGGCACGCCAGCCGTAGCCGACGGAAAGTTTCAACGCGGTGATGAGGAACGGTAGGGATGATGGCAGAACAACTCGGGTGAAGATGGTGAACCTGCCGGCGCCTAGGCTGGCCATTGCCCATTTCATGTTCCGCGGAACGGAAGAGGTGCCCAGCTCGGCGTTGTAGGCCATCACCACCGCTGCTTCGATGGCAATTACCGTGACCGGTACCCATTCGCTCAGTCCCATGAGAAGAATGAGGATCGGAGCCAGGGCGAGGGACGGGATGGCAAGCAGGAACGTGAGAATCGGGCGGAACGTGAGTTTGATGAATCGGTTGGAACCCATCGCGATCCCGATTGGGAGCCCGATCGCTGCACCAAGGGCCACACCGAGGATCAGCCGGAGGAGGCTCCAGCCGATGTGCATCCACAGGGCATAGGCAGGCAACGCTTCCGGTCCCGCCAGGGTGAAGAGCTGCGTAAATACGGTGGTGGGCGGCGGAACCAGAAAGGAATCGACGAGTCCAATCCGGACAGCGACCTCCCACAGCACCACCAGGACAATGACCGTGGTAGCGCCACGGCGCAGCTGCGTTTTCGTTCGGTGGCTCTTTCGTACCGGCGTTTTACTTTCGGAAACACTCAGAGTCATTGGGATTCGCCCCACTTTCCAATGGTTCGGCTCTCCCAATACCGGAAGAACGTGTGGTCGATCAAAAGACCGGCGACGGCGATGACCAGAATCGAGACATACATGGTGGGTGTGTCAAGCGAACTGCGCGAGTTGAAGATCAGTGCGCCCAAGCCCAAAGTCGCCGAGGTCAGCAGTTCCACCGCCACCAGAGTGCGCCAAGCGTGTCCCATTCCCAAACGCAGGCCATTGAGGATGGCCGGCCAAGCCGCGGGAAGGATGACGCGGAAGAGGACGTCGAGCTTACTGCCGCCTAGGGATCGCATGGCCCAGATTTGACGATCAGTGATTCCTTGTACCCCCGACATGACGTTGTAGAGGATGGGAAACACCGCACCAAGGACGAGGACGATCAACATCGTGTCATAGCCGCGGCCTATGGAAACCACGAAAACGGGGGTCCATGCCACCGCGGGCAGGGGCAACATAAAGCCCAACAGGGGTGAGAGGTAGTCGCTGGCTTTTCGGCTCAGTCCCAGCGCGATGCCGATAGCGATTCCCAACACTGCAGCGATTAGCAGGGCGGGTAACACTCGGGATGCACTTGTACCCAAATTCACCCAGAGAAGGTAGTTACCCGTCGGTCCGGCAAGTTCGATCATTCGGGCGAAAACTGTGCTCGGGGCGGGCGTGAGCCGTTCGTCGAGAACGCCGATCCGCACCAGCAGTTCCGCCAAAGCTGCACAGGCCGCCAAGGGTGCGATGAACAAGGCCAATGATCTAATGGTGCCGCCCCGCTGTTTTTTCTCCGTCAGCTTTTGGACGGGATGGCGGATGGTCACTTGTACCGCCATTACTGCTCCAAGGCTTCTTCCAGGTATGAGTTATCGACCAAGGGGGCAAAGTCCGGGACAGCCTCGATCTTTTTCTGATCAACCATCTCCTGGGCCAGGCTCGATAGTTCGTCGAGGGCAGGTTCATCGATCTGCGGTTCCATCTTGATGTAGGTCAACGCCTCGGCAAGCACCTCGGGGTCGGTTTCCACGCCCTCCGCCGCCGATACATCAGAGGCTATCTGTCCGGCCGATTTTGGATCGTTGGTAATCTCCTCGCCGACGTCCACGGCAGCGCGAAGGAATGCCACGAGTGCCTCTCTGTTGTCTTCGGCCCATTCCTTATCCGCAATCAGGAAGTTGGGACTCTCGCCCGCGCTATCCAAAGTATCAAGACGCTTCGCCAAACCCTTGGAGACCAAGGTGCTTGCTGTCGGTTCCCATGCGATGCCGACGTCGGCGCTTCCGGCCTGTAACGCGGCACCGATGTCCCCGATCTTGGTTTGGAGCACGGTGACGTCTTGGAGAGACAAACCGTTCTGTTCCAACCAGACCAGGAACAAGGTGTAGGCGCCGCTGCCGTTGTCCACGGCTATGGTCTTCCCCCGAAGGTCTGATGGCTGATCTATAGGGGAATCCTCGGTGGTCAGCACTGAATACCGGCTGCCGCCGTACTGCCATTTGGCGATCAGCGAGATCGCTTCGGGCCGCTGTGCAGCGATCGTGATGAGTCGCCCGGATCCGCCGTTGGACACATTCGCCTCGCCTGAAAGTAGAGCCTCGAAGGCTTCGCTACCGGATGAGAAGCGAATCTGCTCAATATCGACTGAATACGGTTCACCCCAATCCTCACCGCGGAAGACCAAGTCTGGAAGGATGGTTTGCCCCCCATAAGAGACGCTGGAGACGCCTTCCTCCGTGGTGGCAGCTTGGCTGCCTCCACAGGCACTAAGGCCAAGTGAAAGAGACAGTGCGGCTACGGCTGCCAACACCTTTGTTGGTGCAGAATGTGGAGTAGACATGAGTCTTTTTCCTCTCGTCGATCCGGGACAGTGATGCTGATCACCTGCCCTAAAGTCTGATGTATTAGGTATTTGATGTCAATGGTCTTTTATTACAACTCATTAACGGCCTACCGTGGCGTACAAAACCGACTCCCCGCGCGGACATAGCGTTATTCATCGGGAAGCTCAGCGGTTTGACTGGTCCGGACTGACGAGAGTCCCGATGGCCACCCCTCTTCTTCCTAAAACTGTTCAGCGCTCACCGCCGGCCACACGATTGACTGCGAGGGCTGGGTGTGGGTCGGTGCGGTTACTCCTGCCGCACCGGATGAGCTGTAGGCAGGGTCTCTCGACCTTGCTCGTCGTTTCCGGTGGCTAAGGCGTGGTCAACAGAACAAACGGACTACCGTCGTCATGCCGTGCCGCCGAAACATACCCAAGAATGACCGGAAGAATCTTCGCTGTTTGTCATTCTGATCCCCATCATCGCTGGGCGGGTCCTCCGCGCAACCAGGGCGCAAAGCGCCGGGATCGGGCCAAAGTTTCGTTCGGCGCTCCTCCGTCGCTTACTTCCTCACGAAATTTCGGCTCACTCCCGGTTCCCCAAGTTGCACTCCGGCCCCTCAAACCCAGCAGTGATTCCACCATCAGAACGACGCACAAATCTGACAGACAAGCCCGGTGCCAGCCAGTCACTGAAGGAGAAAGAACATGGAACCGCTAAACATCAAAACACCAGCCGACGTCCTCAGTTTCGTTGGCCACACCCTGGGGTTTTGGCCACAGGAAAGCCTCATCTGCATCACCCCCGCCCATAACCACGTAGGACCAACCCTCCGCGTCCACCTGCCGAAGCCAAACACCGAAATCAGCTACGCAAAGATGGTCGCAGGCTACCTCGGCCACGACACCAGCGCCGAAGGTGCGCTCTTCGCCGTCGACACGCACGACGGTGGGACCGGACCCGTGGATTGCCGCTTCGTCTGAGAGACTCGCCCCGAGAAACTGGCTTCGAAAAAACTCTCACAGAAGTCATGTACCTAGACCACCACTTCCCCATGAAGTAGTAAGAAAGCTCACCAAGGGCTTACGAAGAGAAAGGAGATAGCCCGCCACAGCAAGACTGCAACCCACCCACCGAAACAGGCACAACCTGTTCACCATCTGAGCCGGTTTGTGCACAGTCAGAGGCCAAAACAGCCTCTGACTAGGGGAAACACTGTGCCCGAAGTGGGACTTGAACCCACACATCTTTCGATACTGCATTTTGAGTGCAGCGCGTCTGCCAATTCCGCCATTCGGGCCAACATGCGCCCTGACTGATATGAAATGAACTACTCAAGTCTTCGTCGGTGCGCGAAACTACTCTACATGCCGATAGGCTGTTTTAGTGAACCGGTAAGGCACTGCCCTGCCGGGCAAATCTGATTGATTGAACAAGGAGCCTCCTGTGTCTGAATCCAACGAGTCGACCGTCTCGGGTGTTGCGCGGCGCGTGATTGTTGCCGAAGATGAAACTCTCATCCGTCTGGACATCGTGGAGATCCTCCGTGGCGAAGGATACGACGTCGTCGCCGAAGCCGATAACGGCGAAAAGGCCGTCCAACTGGCCAAGGAGCACAAGCCCGATCTGGTGCTGATGGACGTGAAGATGCCTGTCATGGATGGCATCACTGCAGCCGAACAGATCGTCAAGGCGCGCATCGCGCCCGTCGTTCTCCTGACCGCCTTCAGTCAAAAGGAATTGGTTGAGCGGGCACGCGACGCCGGTGCCATGGCCTACGTGGTCAAGCCGTTCACGCCAGCCGATCTGATCCCGGCCATCGAGATTGCCCTCTCCCGCCACGAAGAGATCAAGGCACTGGAAAATGAGGTCTCGGACCTGCAGGAACAGTTTGCCACCCGCAAGCTCGTGGAACGCGCCAAGAGCCTGCTCACCACCAAGATGGGCCTCACCGAGCCTGAGGCTTTCCGCTGGATCCAGAAGACCTCGATGGACCGTCGCCTCAGCATGCGCGAGGTCGCCGAAACCATCATCAACCAGGTCAACTAAACACTTAGCAGCGCCCCCGGCGGCAGAAAGCTGCATAGACACAAAAACCCGGCTGCCGCAGCACCTATCTGTGCCGCGGCAGCCGGTTTGTGCCTGCTGACTTACCTACAGGCCTATTTGAGCTTGTTCTTGACCGGCCACGGACCGACCTTCTCCTTGTTCGGAGTGTATCCGTTAGGGAGCTGTCCGGCGTCCGCAATGTCGCCGACCTTATGCACCTTGATGGAGTTGGTCGAGCCTGCCTGCCCCGGAGGCGACCCGGCAGCAATGACCACCAGGTCATTCGGCTCCACGAGGCCCTGCTCCAACAGCACCCGATCCACCTGGGCGGTCATCTGGTCGGTGTGCTCAACGAACTCCACGAGCATCGGCTGGATACCCCAGATCATCGCCATTGAGTTCAGCGTTGATTGAACCGGGGTGAAAGCGAATACCGGCTTGGTGGGCCGCAGGCGCGACAAGCGACGTGCCGAGTCACCCGATTGGGTAAAGGTACAGATGTACTTCGCGTCCAGCTGGTCGGCGATCTCCACCGCCGCACGGGTAATCGCACCGCCACGGGTTTTGGGCTTGCTACCCAGTGGAGGTACCCGGTCCAGACCGTGCTTCTCGGTCGACTCGATGATGTTCGCCATCGTCTGGACGGTCTCCATGGGGTACTTGCCCACACTGGTTTCGCCCGAGAGCATGACGGCGTCGGCTCCGTCGAGTACTGCGTTGGCGCAGTCAGACGCCTCAGCGCGCGTGGGCCGCGGGTTGTCAATCATTGACTCGAGCACCTGGGTGGCCACGATTACCGGTTTGGCCCAACGACGGGCGAGCTCGATGGCCCGCTTCTGCACAATCGGTACCTCTTCGAGGGGCAGCTCCACGCCCAGGTCGCCACGGGCCACCATGATGGCGTCAAACGCGTCAATGATCTCTTCGATGGCGTCCACCGCCTGAGGCTTTTCGATCTTCGCAATGACCGGGACCCGGCGGCCCTCCTCATCCATGATCTCGTGGACGCGGACGACGTCGGACGCGTTCCGGACAAAAGACAGTGCCACCATGTCGACGCCACGCTGGATGGCCCACCGCAGGTCGGACTCATCCTTGTCGCTCATCGCAGGCACACTCACCGCGACACCGGGAAGGTTGATGCCCTTGTTGTTTGATACAGCGCCGCCGACGGTGACGACAGCAACAACCTTCGTGCCGTCGACCTCAGTTGCGCGCATGGCAACCTTGCCGTCGTCGATGAGCAGGGTGTCGCCCACATTGACGTCGTTGGGCAGGCCGAGGTGGGTGGTGGAGCAGATGTCCTGCGTGCCCTCGACGTCCTCGGTGGTGATGGTGAAGGTGTCGCCGGGAGCGAGTACATGCGGGCCATCAACAAATCGACCAAGGCGGATCTTCGGCCCCTGGAGGTCAGCGAAGATCGCCACCGGACGGCCCAGCTCTTCCGAGGCCTGCCGCACATACTCGTAGGTCTGGTTGTGCACCGTGTGATCGCCGTGGCTCATGTTCATCCGGGCAACGTCAACACCGGCTTTCAACACCGCCACCGTGTTCTCATAGCTCGCGATTGCGGGGCCGAATGTTGCAACAATTTTTGCGCGTCTCATGAAACCTAGCCTAGTCGTCTTGTAGTAGGTGATGTTGGGTGCGCGGCGGCCTGCTCGCGACTTCGTACACTCAGAGCACTGCCATGGCTCGGTCGGTGGGAGCCACCGGTGCCGGCAGTTTGGTCTTCCCCATCAGCCACTGATCCACTGCCGCGGCGCAGGCGCGCCCCTCCGCGATGGCCCAGACGATCAATGACTGTCCGCGGCCGGCATCGCCCGCCGCGAAAATCCCGGGAGTGTTGGTCATGTAGTAACCGTCCCGGCCAATATTGCCGTGTTCGTCGAACTCGGCCTGCACCTGCTCGGTGATACCGGCCGGTTCGGGTCCGGTGAATCCGAGTGACAGGAACACCAGGTCCGCCGGGATGTTTCGTTCGGTGCCAGCCTTCGGCACCCGGCGTCCCTCCACGAACTCCGTCTCGGCAACGCGAATAGCCGTCAGCTTGCCGTTCTCGCCGACAAATTCGACGGTGGACGCGAGGTAGGTCCGCTCGCCACCTTCTTCATGCGCGCTGGCAACCTCGAACAGGGTCGGGAACGTTGGCCACGGCTGGTGCGCGGCGCGGTCCGCCGGAGGCTGTTGACCGATTGCCAGCGTCGTCACCGATGCTGCGCGCTGACGGTGCGCGGTGCCCAGGCAATCCGCACCGGTGTCACCGCCACCGAGGATGACCACGTGCTTTCCTTCGGCGTCGATCTGCTGTTCGACGACACCGCCTGCGCTCACCCGATTGGCCTGCACCAGGTAGTCCATCGCGAAGTGGACGCCCTCAAGTTCCCTGCCAGGGATGGGCAGGTCACGCGGGATGGTGGCACCGGTGGCCACCACGACGGCGTCGTAGCGGCGCCGCAGCTGGTCCCAACTGATGTCCCGGCCCACCTCGACACCGGTCCTGAACCGGGTGCCCTCGGCGCGCATCTGCTCAAGGCGCCGTTCCAGATGGTGCTTTTCCATTTTGAAGTCGGGGATCCCGTAGCGCAGGAGTCCACCGATCTTGTCGTCACGCTCGTAGACCGCGACCGTGTGACCGGTCCGGGTCAGCTGTTGCGCCACGGCAAGGCCAGCCGGGCCTGAGCCGACGACGGCGATGGTCCGGTCGGTGAGCCGCTCCGGTGGGTGTGCCTCGACCCAGCCCTCGGCGAAGGCCTCGTCGATGATTGACACCTCCACCTGCTTGATCGTCACAGGCGGCTGGTTGATTCCGAGCACGCAGGACGCCTCACACGGGGCCGGACACAGCCGGCCGGTGAACTCGGGGAAGTTGTTGGTGGCGTGCAGCCGCTCAATCGCTTCCCTGCCTTTGTCACGGTACGTGAGGTCATTCCATTCCGGGATCAGGTTGCCCAGCGGGCAGCCCTGATGGCAGAACGGGATACCGCAGTCCATGCACCGTCCGGCCTGGGCTTTGAGGACACCCTTTTCCTGCGCCTCATAAACCTCTTTCCAGTCCATAATTCGCACTGGCACAGGCCTGCGGGGTTGGGTCTGGCGTTCGCGTACCTTCATGAATCCGCGTGGATCACCCACCGGTTACCTCCAAGATTCGGGTCCAAGCTTCTTCACCGTCGGGATCGAGCCCATCTTCGATGGCCGCCGCCCGCGCGTCAAGGACCGCTGCGTAGTCACGCGGCAGCACCTTGGTCAGTCGGGCGATCGTGTCATCGAAATTCTCCAGCAGGTGCGTTGCGAGGTTCGATTCGGTCTCTTCCACATGCTTGATCATCAGCTGACGCACTATTTCGATATCCTCGGCGTCGAGATCTACGAGTTGAAGTTCGCCGTTCTCAAGGCTCTGGATGTTCATGCGCCGCCGGTTCAGGTCCAGCACGTAGGCGGTACCACCGGACATCCCGGCCCCGAAGTTGCGGCCGGTCCGACCGAGGATCAGGGTCTGCCCGCCGGTCATGTACTCGCACCCGTGGTCGCCGATTCCTTCGACAACCGCCGTGGCACCCGAGTTGCGCACCAGGAAGCGCTCCCCTACCTGCCCTCTGAGGAAGATTTCGCCGCTGGTTGCCCCGTAGCCGATCACGTTGCCGGCGATCACGTTGCGGTCGGCTGCGAACACGTTGGAGCGGTCGGGCCGAACAATCACCCGGCCGCCGGAGAGGCCCTTACCCACGTAGTCATTCGAGTCGCCGAACAACCGCAGCGTGATCCCCGCTGGCAGGAATGCTCCCAGCGATTGGCCGGCCTGCCCGTTGAGCGTCACGTCGATGGTGTCGGTGGCCAGCGTCTCGATACCGAACCGTCGGGTCACCTCGTGTCCCAGCATGGTGCCCACCGACCGGTCGGTGTTGACCACGTCAACCGAGATCTTCACCGGCGCACGGTTCTCCAGTGCGTCCGCGCTCATCTCGATGAGCTTCCGGTCGAAGTGCTGATCCAGCTCGTGGTTCTGGGTGGTCATATTGCGCATCGGAGCGTCGTCGCCGAACTCGTTGCCGCGCAGGATCGGATCCAGATCCAGCCCATCGGCTTTCCAGTGGTTGATGGCCTTGCGGGCATCGAGAGATTCGCTGTGGCCGATCGCCTCTTCAATGCTCCTGAAGCCCAGGCTGGCGAGGATTTCCCTGACCTCCTCGGCGAGGAACTCGAAGAAGTTGACCACAAACTCCGGCTTGCCGGTGAACCGGGACCGCAGTTCGGGGTTCTGGGTGGCCACGCCCACAGGACACGTGTCCAGGTGGCAGACGCGCATCATGATGCAGCCGGAGACAACCAGCGGGGCGGTGGCGAAACCGAACTCCTCGCCCCCCAACAGGGCTGCGATGACGACGTCGCGCCCGGTCTTCAGCTGACCGTCCACCTGGACCACCACGCGGTCGCGAAGCCCGTTGAGCATCAGGGTCTGCTGCGTTTCCGCGAGGCCCAACTCCCACGGAACTCCAGCGTGCTTGAGGGAGTTCAGTGGGCTGGCACCGGTGCCGCCGTCGTGCCCGGAGATGAGGACGACGTCGGCCTTGGCCTTGGTCACGCCCGCCGCGACGGTGCCGATCCCCACTTCGGAGACCAGCTTGACGTGCACCCGGGCCGATGGATTGGACCGCTTGAGGTCGTAGATCAGCTGGGCAAGATCCTCGATCGAGTAGATGTCGTGGTGCGGCGGTGGCGAAATCAACGCCACCCCCGGGGTTGAGTGCCGGGTCCGGGCTACCCAGGGGTAGACCTTCTGGCTCATCAGCTGACCGCCCTCGCCGGGCTTGGCACCCTGCGCCATTTTGATCTGGATGTCCTGGGCGTTGGTCAGGTAGAGGCTGGTGACACCGAACCGGCCCGAGGCAACCTGCTTGATGGCAGAACGACGCTCCGGATCGAGCAACCGGTCAACATCTTCGCCGCCTTCACCGGTGTTGGACTTGCCGCCCAACCGGTTCATGGCGATGGCCAGCGTCTCGTGGGCTTCCTGGGAGATGGACCCGTAGCTCATGGCACCGGTGGAGAATCGTTTGACGATGCTGGAGACCGGTTCCACCTCGTCGATGGAGATCGGTTCGCGCACCCCCTCCTTGAACTGGAGGAGCCCACGCAGGGTCATCAGTTCCTTGGACTGGTCATCGACGCCGCGGGTGTACGCCTTGAAGATGTCGTAGCGCCGCTCCCGGGTGGCATGCTGCAGCCGGAACACTGTTTCGGGGTTGAACAGATGCGGTGGGCCGTCGCGGCGCCACTGGTATTCGCCGCCATTGTCCAGGCTCTGGTGCGGATCGTCGATGCCATCCTCGGGGTACGCGCTGGCATGCCGGGCAGCCGTTTCGGCCGCCAGCACGTCCAGGCCGACGCCGCCGAGTTGCGTCTGGGTGCCGTGGAAGTATTCGTCGACCAGTTCCTGACCGAGGCCCAGCGCTTCGAACGTCTGCGCGCCGCAGTAGGAACCCACGGTGGAGATGCCCATCTTGGACATGATCTTCAGGACGCCCTTGCCGAGCCCCTTGATCAGGTTCGCGACGGCCTGCTCGGCGGTGACGCCGGTGACGTCACCGTTGCGAACCAGCTCCTCACAGCTCTCCATCGCCAGGTACGGGTTGATCGCTGAAGACCCGTAGCCGATCAGCGCTGCCACGTGATGTACTTCGCGCACATCGCCGGCTTCGACCACGAGGGAGGTCTTGGTCCGGTTTGCGCTCTTCAGGAGGTGATGGTGGACAGCGCTGGTGAGCAGCAGCGACGGGATCGGCGCCCACTGCGCGTTCGAGTCACGGTCCGAGAGCACCACGTACTGGATGCCCCGGTTGATGGCGCTGGAGACCTGCTCACAGATCTCGGTGAGCCGCGCCCGCAGGGAGGCTTCCCCGCCGTCGGGCCGGTACAGGCCGCGCACCTTCATGGCGATGCGTTCGCCGTCGTCGTTGGAGAGATTGGCGATCTTCGCCAGCTCGTCGTTGTTGATGACCGGAAAGCTGAGCCCCACCTGGCGGGAGTGCACCTGTTTGGTGGAGAGCAGGTTGCCGTTCGGGCCGATGGAGGCCCGCAATGAGGTCACCAGTTCCTCACGGATGGAGTCCAGCGGCGGGTTGGTGACCTGGGCGAAGGACTGCACAAAGTAGTCGAAGAGCAGCCGGGGGCGTTTGGACAGCACTGCCACCGGGGTGTCGGATCCCATGGCGCCCAGCGGTTCCGCGCCGGCCTTCGCCATTGGGCCGATCAGGATGCGTAGTTCTTCCTGCGTATAGCCGAAGGTGCGCTGGCGCCGGTTGATGGACGCCTTGGTGTGCAGGACGTGCTCCCGTTCGGGGAGGTCCTTCAGGTGCAGCAGGTTGTCTTTGACCCATTCACCCCAGGGGTTGGCGGAGGCGATCTCGGCCTTGATCTCCTGGTCCTCGATGACGCGGCCTTCCTCGGTGTCGACGAGGAACATCTTGCCCGGGGACACCCTGCCCTTGTGGACCACCTTGGACGGTTCGATGTCGATGACACCCACCTCTGAGGCGAGCACCACCAACCCGTCCTCCATCACCCAGTAGCGGGCGGGGCGTAGTCCGTTGCGGTCCAGGACCGCGCCGACGAGAGTGCCGTCTGTGAAGGACACTGCGGCTGGGCCGTCCCACGGCTCCATCAGCATCGAGTGGTACTGGTAGAACGCACGGCGGGCCGGATCCATGGTGGAGTGGTTTTCCCACGCCTCCGGGATCATCATCATGATGGCGTGGGTGATGGGCCGGCCGGAGAGCATCAGCAGTTCGGCGACCTCATCGAACGACGCCGAATCCGACGCCCCGGGCGTGCAGATGGGGAACAGCTCTTCCGGATCATCGCCGAGCAGGCTGTGGGAGAGCTGCGACTGGCGGGCGCGCATCCAGTTCCGGTTGCCCTTGACCGTGTTGATCTCGCCGTTGTGGGCGATGGTCCTGAACGGCTGGGCCAGCGGCCAGGACGGGAAGGTGTTGGTGGAGAACCGGGAGTGGACAATGCCCAGCTTGGTCTTGAACCGCGGGTCGGACAGGTCGGGGTAGAACGGTTCCAACTGCGCCGTGGTCAGCATGCCCTTGTAGACCATGGTCTTCGAGGACAGGGAGGGGAAGTAGACGCCGAGCTTGTTCTGGGCGCGCTTACGGACCCGGAACGCCAGGGCATCAATATCGACGGCGTCTGCGGTGTCACCGGCTGGTGCCAGGAAGAGCTGCACGAAATGGGGCATGCAGGCGCGGGCCATGGCGCCGACCAGATCGGCCTGGATCGGCACGTCCCGCCAGCCGAGGACGGTGAGTCCCTCGGACTCGGCTATCGCTTCCAGCCCGGCACGGGCGGTTTCTTCCTCACGGCCTGCGGCGGGGAGGAAAGCGGTCCCGACGGCGTACTGCCCGGCGGGTGGGAGGTCGAAGTCGACGACGGCCCTGAAGAACTCGTCGGGCACCTGGGTGAGGAGGCCTGCGCCGTCGCCCGTTCCCTCGTCGGCGCCTACCGCACCCCGGTGTTCCAGGTTGCGGAGCGCGGTCAACGCATGGTCGACGATGTCGTGGCCGGGCTCGCCGCGGAGGGTAGCGATCACGGCAAGGCCGCAGGCGTCCTTCTCGTTCTCCGGGTTATACAGTCCCTTGGCTTCGGGGATGTTGGCGAACCTCTCGAAGGGAGACTCGACGCCGGGACTGGCGACGTCGGGGCCGGTTGCCTGCGGGGCAACCTCGTCGACGATTGACGGGTGCTGCTGGTGCTCGGCCGATACATTTGCCGCCGAGTTCTCAGCTGTGGAGTTGCCGGCTGCGGAGTTGCCGGAAATGGGAGCATTCATAGGTAGAGTCCTTCCCCCAGAATGGAGCGTCGGGAGGGGACGGCCTTGGCCCCAGGTCTGCAGCTTCGTGAGCTGCGCACTACACGAACTTATTCAAGATTCTATGGCTTGGCTGACGTTTTCCGGAGGTTCCTGGGACAACGATTGCAGAACAAACGGGCACTGGTGTGCCCGACCATAACCGGCACTCCGCCCGAGGGGTGGTCTGCGGCGCGCCGGGGCCACGTCTCTGTGGCGGTGTCCATGGTGGGCGGTGGCCCTGGACGCTAGGAGCGGGAATCGTTCTCCCTTGGCGTGTCAGGAGTGGCTTCCGTCTCGGGAAGGTTTTCCTGGCTGCCGTTTGTTTCGACGAGATTACCACGGGTAGTGGAATTCGTTTCCTCTGTGTCCGCCTGGTGGGAGTGGATCCCACCGTCGGCGTCTGTTTCGTCGGTGGGCGCTGGTTCCCGCCCGGGAAGGTAGAGCGACTGGGTGCCGGTGCTTTTACGCTTGACCCCAAGATAGATCAGGACAGCGATCGCGCCGATCAGGACCAGGATGCTGGTCCACACATTGAGGCGCTGGGTGACGCCGAAGAAGGTGACCAGTTCGGCGTCGTCAATCCTGAGGGCCTCGATCCAGACCCGACCGGCGGTGTAGTAGGCGGCGTAGGCCCAGAACATCATGCCACCGCGAAGGCCGAAGCGCTTGTCAAGAAGCAGCAGGAGAGCGACGCCTGCGAGATTCCACAGCATTTCGTACAGGAAGGTGGGGTGGAACAGCGTGTCGGCTGCCATGCCGTCCGGGAAGTTGGCATTCTCGGGGTCGATTTCCAGGCCCCAGGGCAGCGTGGTGGGCGCGCCGAAGAGCTCCTGGTTGAACCAGTTCCCCAACCGTCCGACCGCCTGCGCCAGCAGGATTCCCGGTGCGGCGGCGTCCGCGAACGCACTGAGCCGGACCCCCGACCTGCGGCATCCGATCCAGGCACCGACGGCGCCCAGGGCGATGGCGCCCCAGATGCCCAGCCCGCCCTCCCAGATCCGTGGGATGCGGGAGAGGTCACCATCCGGTCCGAAGTAGGCGTCCGGTGAGGAGAACACGTGATAAAGCCGTCCACCAAGGATGCCGAAGGGGATGGCCCAGATGGCCACGTCCCAGATGACGTCAGGGTTCCCGCCATACCGCTTCCAGCGGGCAACGGTCAGCATCAGTGCCAGAACAATACCGGCCAGGATGCATAGGGCGTAGGTGTAGAGCGTCAGCGGCCCAAGGCTGAAGGATGCCCACTCGGCTGGCGGGCTCGGAATACTGAGGGGAAGCGCCCCGATGGTGCTCACGATACCCATGGGTTAGCTCTTTCCCGTTCCGCTACTGAGATCCTTGGTCAATTCCGAGAGTGCCTCGACGCCGCCGTCGCGCAGGGCAGCAACGAGGGCGGTGCCCACGATCACCCCGTCCGCATAGGCGGCGATTTCCTTGACCTGTGCGGCCGTTGATACTCCCAGGCCCACGCAGGCGCGTTCGGCACCCGCGCCGTGGGCGGCGTCGACGACGGCGCGCGCCGCCGAGCTGACTGCGGTCCGTGCGCCGGTGATGCCCATGATCGACACGGCGTAGACGAACCCGCGGCTCGCCTTGACCGTGCGCTCCATGCGTTCGGGGCTGGTTGAGGGTGCCACGAGGAAGATCCGGTCCAGGCCGAACTCGTCGGAGGCTGCAATCCACGCTCCGGCCTCATCAGGGATGAGGTCGGGGGTGATCAGTCCCGCCCCACCGGCTTCGTGCAGGCGACGGGCAAATTCGCGGACACCCAGCTGCATCACCGGGTTCCAGTAGGTCATGACCAGCACGGCCGCGTCAGTCTGGGAGGTGATGCCCTCGACAATGTCGAAGATCCGCTCGACGGTGAACCCGTTCTTGAGGGCCTGCACTGTCGCGTCCTGGATGACCTGGCCGTCCATGACGGGGTCGGAGTAGGGGATGCCGATCTCGATCAGGTCCACGCCGTTGTTGGCCATTGCCAGCGCCGCATCAATGGTGGTCTGGACGTCGGGGAAGCCCGCAGGCAGGTAGCCGATCAGGGCCGCGCGTCCGGCGTCGCGTGCCCGGTCTATCGCTGCGGCGGCTTTGCTCGTGGTCTGGGTGGTCACAGCTGTTCTCCGTCTTTCCCGATTTCGGCTTCGGCGCTGTCATCTGGTAGCAGGTCGAAGTATTCGGCAGCGGTAGCCACGTCCTTGTCACCCCGGCCTGAAAGGTTGATCAGCACAATCTTCTCGGACGGATCCCCGCCCTCCGCGGCAAGCCGCTGGCCCACCTTGATGGCACCCGCCAGAGCGTGGGCCGTCTCGATGGCTGGGATGATTCCTTCGCTGCGGCACAGCACGCGGAAAGCGTCCATGGCCTCGGCGTCGGTGATCGGTTCGTAGCTGACCCGGCCAATGTCGGCGAGGTACGCGTGCTCGGGGCCCACCCCAGGGTAATCGAGTCCGGCTGAGATGGAGTGGGACTCGATGGTCTGGCCGTCGTCGTCCTGCATCAGGTAGGAGCGGGCGCCGTGCAGCACTCCCGGGCGTCCGAGGGTGATGGTCGCGGCGTGCCGGCCGGTTTCGACGCCCTCGCCGCCGGCCTCGAAGCCGTACAGGGCCACCCCTGGGTCGTCCAGGAACCCGTGGAACATGCCGATGGCGTTGGACCCGCCCCCGATGCAGGCGCAGACGGCGTCGGGCAGCTTGCCGGTTTCCGCCAGCATCTGCTCGCGGGCTTCTTCACCGATGACTTCGTGGAAGAACCTCACCATTGATGGGAACGGGTGCGCTCCGGCAGCGGTGCCGAGGAGGTAATGGGTGGTGTCGACGTTGGCCACCCAGTCGCGCAACGCCTCGTTGATGGCGTCCTTGAGCGTCTGGGACCCGCTGGTCACAGGGATCACCGTGGCGCCAAGCAGCTCCATCCGGGCAACGTTCAGCGCCTGACGGCGGCAGTCTTCGGCACCCATGTAGACGACGCACTCGAGACCCATCAAAGCCGCCGCGGTGGCGCTGGCCACACCGTGCTGACCGGCACCGGTTTCGGCGATGACCCGGGTTTTACCCATCCGCTTGGCGAGGAGAGCCTGACCCAGCACGTTGTTGATCTTGTGGGATCCGGTGTGGTTGAGGTCTTCACGCTTGAGGAAGATCCGGACTCCCCCGGCATACTCGGCGAAGCGCTTGGCCTCGGTGAGCAGCGACGGCCGGCCGGCATAGGTGCGATTCAGTTCGGCCACCTGGGCGGTGAACTCGGGATCGGCCTTCGCCTTGTCAAAGGTGTCGGTCAGCTCATCCAGGGCAGCGATCAGGGACTCGGGCATCCATCGGCCGCCGTACTCACCGAAGTACGGTCCTGGGGCGTGGCGGAGGCTTGCCGTCGGATCGAGGAACGCGTCGGCGGTATCGGTGGTGACCCCGGTGGATGCGTTGGCTGCCTGTGGCGAATCGGTCATGAGCTTGCCTGTCCTGTTGTGGTGGTGTGCTGCGTACCGGTGGTTAGGCGGTCGGCTGGTCCTGGTCGGCCAGTCGGGCGCTGCGGCCGGCGTCGAGGAACGCCGCGATGGTGTCTTCGGGGTTGTCGTGGCGAACCAGCGCCTCGCCAACCAGGATGGCGTCTGCCCCATCCGAGGCGAACCGGTCGACGTCGGCCACGTCCCGCACGCCAGACTCGGCGACGATCAGTGTGCCCGCCGGGATTCCTCCGGCCAGTGGCCCAAAGACTGACCGGTCAATGTCAAGCGTCTTGAGGTTGCGCACGTTGATCCCGATGATTTTGGCCCCCACCGCAACGGCCCGTTCAACCTCGACGTCCGTATGGGTTTCGACCAGCGCGTCCATCCCCAGCTCGTGGGTGAGAGCGAGGAAGCGTGCAAGTTCCTCATCGGTGAGGGCCGCGACGATCAGCAGGATCAGGTCGGCTCCGTGGGCACGAGCCTCCCAGATTTGGTACTCGTCAACGGTGAAGTCCTTGCGCAGCAGGGGGAGGTCGACGGCGGCGCGCACCGAGTCGAGATCCGCGAGGGACCCCCCAAAACGGCGTTGTTCGGTGAGGACGCTCACGACGGCGGCCCCGCCGGTTTCGTAGCGGACCGCCAGTCCTGCCGGGTCCGCAATGTCCGCCAGCGCACCCTTCGAGGGGCTGCGCCGTTTCACCTCCGCGATCAGGGTGATCCCCGAGCCGTCACCGCTCAGGGCCGCGTAGGCGTCCCGGGGTGCCGGGGCGGCCGCGGCGTCGTCGCGCAGGTGCTCCAGCGGACGCGCCGCAACCCGCGGCGCGAGGTCCTCACGGACGCCCGCAATGATGTCGTCGAGAACGCTCACCTAGTCGTCTTTGCCCTTCAGCTTCGAACCGCCGACGCCGTAGCCTGCACGCTTCATGACGAAACCGGCAGCGAGACCGATCACCATGACTGCAATGCCAATCCAAAACAGGACCGTGCCGGCGTCGAAGTTTCCTTCAGTGCTGGCGAAAACATAGGCGAACGATGAGACGGCGGCGCCTGCCAGCATGATCAGGACGCAGGTCCATGCGGCGGGGCTATTGCCATGCCCGATGGTCTCGTCATGCATCGAGGCGTGGCTCTGCTTGGAGTTCTCCGGGTGCTCTGTCGAAGCGGTCCGGGTGGATGCGTTAGCTGTGGCGTCTTTGGCCATGGTGACTCTCCTTGAAACTGGTCTACTGTCCATTCTGCCATTAGTTCAGGGCGACCGCGGTCTGCCCTCACCCGTTTAGCTGGTGGGATCTTTTCCCTTGGTCAGCTGGTCCCAGCTGTCGATCTCGTCCGAGTGGGCGGTCGTCTTCCGGGCTGGCGAATCGGCGTCGGCTACTTTCTCGTACCGCATGGAGCGGTTCCAGCTGCGGCCGGCGAGGAGCATCCAGACGGCGGCGCCGATCAGGCCCAGCCCGGCGAATGCCGCCAACCACGGGAAAAGGGTCAGCACGAGTCCGGCGTCGCTGTCGGTGCTGACGCCGATTGCTTCCCCAATGGCGGGGGCNCCGCCGCACCGGTGGGATCCGCCACCACGAGCAGGCTGTTCCAGACAATGCCGACACCGGCGATAAACAGGATCGCCACCACCAGAATCCGGGCGATGCGGCCGGCGATGGAAACAGCCAGCGCTGCGGCCAGGGCGACAAGCGCGAATGCGGTGACTGCGGTGGCCGCGTCGCTGCCGGGGATCTGCAGGTCAGGGGTCTGGACGGCGTCCTGCGGCAGGATCACCGTCAGCCAGGTCTGGGTGGTGCTGGCGAATGCGATAAGCGAAAAGAGCACCGTGGCAAGAATTACGGTGCCCTTGCGCTGCCAGCCCCGCGGGGCTGCCTGCGTGCTGCCGTGGTTCGGGCCGGTGGTGTGGGGTGTTCCTGAACTGGTGCTCATGCGGGGGGCACCTCCTGAAGGTCAGTTGCGGAGACAGTCCTGAGGCTTGAGGCGATCAGGGCGGCCCGCAGCGGGGCTGCCGCCTTGTTGACCGTCTCCTGCGCCTCGTCCTCGAGAACCGAGTCGGCAACGATTCCGCCGCCGGCTTGCACATAGGCGCGGCCCTCACGGAGCAGTGCGGACCGGATGGCGATCGCCAGGTCCATGTCGCCGGCGAAGTCGAGGTAGCCCACCACCCCTCCGTAGATGCCCCGGCGGTGGGGTTCAACCTCGTCGATCAGACGCAGCGCCCGGGGTTTGGGCGCACCCGAGAGCGTTCCGGCGGGGAAGGTGGCGGCGAGGACGTCGTAGGCGGTTTTGCTGGGTGCCAGTGATCCGACGACGGTCGACACCAGGTGCATGATGTGACTGAACCGTTCCACCTCCATGAACTGGGTGACGTCCACTGACCCGGGGACACAGACCTTGGAGATGTCGTTGCGTGCCAAGTCCACCAGCATCAGGTGTTCGGCGCGTTCCTTTTCGTCCGCAAGGAGTTCATCGGCCAGGGCGCGGTCCTCCTCGAGGGTCTGGCCGCGCGGACGGGATCCCGCGATGGGGTGGGTGATGACATCGTTGCCGGTGACTGTGACCAGTGCCTCCGGGGAGGACCCGACAATCGAGTATTCCCTGCCATCGGCGTCAGCCAGGCTGAACAGATACATGTAGGGGCTGGGATTGGTGTTGCGCAGCACCCGGTAGACATCGAGGGGTGATGCCTGGCAGTCAAGTTCGAAGCGGCGTGAAATGACCACCTGGAAGACGTCGCCGTCGACAATGGCCCGCTTGCCCCGCTCGATTGCGGCGAGATACTTGGGCTTGTCCCATCGCTCGTCGACCCGGGACAACAGCTCGGCGGTGTCCACCGACCCGTCCTGCAATACCGAAACCGGCTGTTCGGCAGCTTCACCCAGCTTGGTGAGCATTGCACGGATCCGCTGGACGGCGTCGTGCCACGCCTCGTCCACCCGGTCGCTGGTTCCGTCGAAGTTGATTGCATTGGCTACCAGGGTGAGGGCGCCCTCCGAGTTATCGTGCACCGCCATGTCGGTCACCAGGCACATGGCCAGCTCGGGGAGGAAAAGGTCGTCCTCGGGAGGGCTGGTCAGCCGCTCCCAGTGCCGGACCGATTCCCAGCCGATAAACCCCACCAGCCCCGAGGTGAACGGCGGCAGGTTGTCGAACCGCCGGGTACGCAATGCCTCGATGGTCTGGCGGAGGGCTTCAACCGGGCTACCTGAGGTGGGAACACCCGCGGGCGGCTCCCCCAGCCAGTGTGCCTCCCCGTCGAGACTGGTCAGCGTCGCCCGGGAGTGGGCGCCGATGAAGGAGTACCTCGACCACACGCCCCCAACAGCTGCCGATTCCATCAGGAACGTCCCGGGCTCGCCGTTGGCAAGCTTGCGGTAGATGGCAATCGGGGTGTGGGCGTCCGCCAGCACCTTCAGATGCACGGGTACTACCCGACGCTCTTTGGCGAGCTCGCGGAACTCGGCAAGGCTGGGGCTGATGACTCCAAGTTCCTGCATGAATGTGTGTGCTCTTTCAGCTGGCGGTGGGAAAGTTTTGGGGGGAACTGCCCGAGCCGACGACGACGTCGAGGTCCCGGCCATCGAAACAGGTCCGGGTGCCGGTGTGGCAGGCGGCGCCGACCTGGTCGACCCGGATGAGGAGGGCGTCGCCGTCGCAGTCTATGGCCGCGGACTGGACCCACTGGATGTGCCCGGAGGTGTCGCCCTTGCGCCAGTAGGTGTTGCGGGACCGGGAAAAGAAGGTGACCCGCCCCGTGGTGAGGGTGCGATGGACCGCTTCGTCGTCCATCCAGCCGAGCATCAGCACTTCGCCCGAATCATACTGTTGGATCACTGCGGCGACCAGCCCGGCGGGGTCGCGCTTGAGGGCCGCGGCGATCCCCGGATCGAGGGTCTTCCCCTCGGAAGAATCAGGCGTTGGCGTGGTGGCGGTGTGTGTTGGCATCGTCGTCAATTCTATCGCGCCGGTTGGCAGCCAGGAGACGGTGGCTGGTAGCCCATTGGAACGTCTAATCCGGCGGTGCTTCGTGCCAAAAAGCAGCGGATCGTGCTAGTTTCAGCAGTGATGCAATATGTAGAACCTTCCCGCGAAGTTTTGGCCGAAACGCTTCTCGCAGCAGGGCCCCATTCGCCCACGTTGTGTGCTGGCTGGCAGACCAAAGAGTTGGCAGCCCACTTATATCTGCGGGAACACCGACCTGCTGTCGGCCTTGCAATGATCATCAAGCCCCTGGCCGCCGTATCCGAGAAATCAGTGCGAAAGATGTCCGCCAAAGCCGAGTCGGCTGCCGGGTATCAGAAGCTGGTCGCGGATTTCCGTGCCGGGCACCCTTTTTACTCGCCCATGAAGCGCTCAAAGTCGCTCGATGCCAGCGCCAACCTGATCGAATACTTTGTGCATACCGAGGATGTCCGCCGCGCGCGGAGCCGGTGGGCGCCCCGTGCCCTCGATGAGGATTACTCAGACGCCCTCTGGGACGAACTCATCAAACGCGCCGCCATCCTGTACCGGGGCGTGGATCTGGGTATCGTGCTGGTTCGGTCCGATGGTTTACGCCACGTGGCCAAGCGCGCACCGGTATCGGTCGCCATCAAGGGCGATCCCGGGGAGCTGCTCATGCACGCCCATGGTCGCACCCGCCACGCCCTCGTGACGTTCGAGGGCCAGCCCGACGCCGTCGCGCTACTCGATAGCGCCGAAGTGGGGCTCTGAACCCTCCCTCTGGCGAAACCCTCCCTCTAGCGGACCGGGAAGCCCGCGTCGCTGATGGCTTTCTTCACCTGGGCAATGGCGTCCAGGGGCCCGAAGTGGAACACCGACGCCGCGAGCACCGCATCGGCCCCGGCCTGCACTGCTGGCGGGAAGTGCTCAGGCAAGCCGGCCCCACCGGAGGCGATCAGCGGAACCTTGACGGCGGCACGCACCGCGCGGATCATCTCCAGGTCGAACCCGGCTTTGGTGCCGTCGGCGTCGATCGAGTTGAGCAGAATCTCGCCCACCCCACGGTCGGCCGCTTCCCTGGCCCACTGCACGGCGTCGATCCCGGTGCCCTGACGGCCCCCATGCGTGGTCACTTCGAAGCCCGACGGCGTCCCGCCACCAGGCACGCGCCGCGCGTCGAGCGAGAGCACCAAAACCTGCGACCCGAAGTGGCTGGAGATTTCGTCGATGACGTCCGGCCGGCTGACAGCTGCCGTGTTGATCGATGCCTTGTCGGCCCCGAACCGCAGCAGCTTGTCGACGTCCGCAATCCCGCGGACTCCCCCGCCGACTGTCAGCGGGATGAAGACTTCCTCCGCGGTGCGGGCGACGACGTCGAACGTGGTGTCCCGGTTGCCCGAGGACGCGGTGACGTCCAGGAAGGTCAGTTCGTCGGCGCCGGCGCGATCGTACCGGTGAGCGAGCTCCACCGGGTCACCGGCGTCACGCAGATCGGCGAAGTTGATGCCCTTGACAACGCGACCGGCGTCGACGTCGAGGCACGGAATGACGCGAATGGCTACACCCATGGCTGCCTCCCTAGACCCTGCAGGCGTGGATGGTGCTGACGAGGATGGCGCGGGCGCCGAGCTCGTACAGCTCGTCCATGATGCGGTTGGTCTGGTTGCGCAGCACCATTGACCGGACGGCTACCCAGTCCGAGTCGCGGAGCGGCGACACGGTCGGCGACTCAAGGCCGGGTGTGAGGGCTGCCGCTGCGTCGACCAGGTCCTTGCGGATGTCGTAATCCATCAGCACGTACTGCCGTGCCACCAGGACACCCTGCAGCCGCCGGATCAGCACGTCCAGCCCAGCCGGGGTGTCCCCGCTGCGCCCAATCAGTACGGCTTCGCTACGCAGGATCGGGTCGCCGAAGATTTCCATCCCAGCGGCCTTGAGCGTGTTGCCGGTTTCGACGACGTCGGCGATGGCGTCGGCGACACCGAGGCGCACCGAGGATTCGACGGCGCCGTCGAGCCGTACCACCGTGGCGTTGACGCCGTGGTCGGCGAGATACCGGCGCAGCAGTCCGTCATAGCTGGTGGCGAGCCGCTTGCCGTCGAGCTGCCCGACGTCGGTGAAGTCGCCCACCGGGCCGGCGAACCGGAAGGTCGAGGCACCGAAGCCGAGCGTCAGACGCTCTTCGGCGTCGACGTCGGCATCAAGGAACAGATCGCGGCCGGTGATCCCGACGTCGAGCGTCCCGGAACCCACGTAAACCGCGATGTCGCGGGGACGGAGGAAGAAAAATTCGACGCCGTTGTCCGGGTCTTCAAGGACCAGTTCACGGGTGTCGCGGCGCTGGCGGTAACCAGCCTCCGCGAGCATGGCGGAAGCGGATTCGGACAGGGCGCCCTTGTTGGGGACTGCTACACGAAGCATAGGGGTTCTTTCGCTGAAGTTTTCGAGGAGGTTCTGCTGGTTACTCACAGCTGGGCACTCACAGCTGTGGTGGGACGGTGGCTATAGATGCTTGTACACGTCGTCCAGGGTCAGACCCTTGGCGATCATCAGGACCTGTAGGTGGTAGAGCAGCTGGGAGATTTCCTCGGCGGCTGCCTCATCCGACTCGTATTCGGCGGCCATCCACACCTCGGCGGCTTCCTCAACCACCTTCTTGCCGATGCCGTGAACACCGGAATCGAGTTCGGCGATGGTGCGCGACCCGTCCGGACGTGCTACGGCCTTGGCGCTAAGTTCAGCAAAGAGTGTTTCGAAGCTTTTCACAACGCCAACGTTACTGGGTTGGCGGCGTTGAGCCTCATTCGGCAAGGTCCGTGTGACAAAGCTCTACCCCTGCCAGGGATCGAGCACTGCTGCGGTGGTCAGCGCGGCAGCGACCGATTCGTAGCCCTTGTCCTCGCTGGACCCGGGCAGCCCCGCCCGGTCCAGCCCCTGCTCCTCGGTGTCGCAGGTCAGAACGCCGAACCCAACGGGCTTTCCGGTCCGGACGCTGACATCGGTGAGACCTGAGGTGGCGGCCTGGCAGACATAGTCGAAGTGCGGGGTGCCGCCGCGGATGACGACGCCCAGCGCCACCACCGCGTCAAAGTGCGGTGCCAACCGGGCGGCGGCAACGGGCAACTCGAAGCTGCCCGGGACGCGGACCACGGTGGGCTGGATTCCGGCATCCGTGGCGGCCCGGAGCGCGCCGGCAAGCAATCCGTCCATAATCTCCGTGTGCCAGCTGGCGGCGACGACGACGAGGCGAAGCTGCCCCTGTCCGGACAGGTGGCTGAGGTCGATGGTTGGTGCGCCGTGGCCGCTCATGAGGGTCTCTTTTCGGTGGGTTGAGGCTGTTGAGGCTGGTGGGTCTGATGATCGGGGTCGGTCAGCTCTGCTGGATCCCGTGGTCTTCCAGCAGGGTCAGCTGGTGGTTCAGCCGGTCCCGTTTGGTCTGCAGGTACCTCTGGTTCTCGGCGCGCGCGGGCACCTCCGAGGGAACCATCGCGGTGACATCGATGCCGTGCAGAACGAGTTTGTCCCGCTTTTCGGGGTTGTTGCTGAGCAGCCGGATGGAGCGCAGACCAAGCTGGCTCAGGATTGCCGCGGCGGCCTGGTAGTCCCGCGAGTCGACCGGCAGCCCGAGCTGTTCGTTGGCTTCGACAGTGTCGGCCCCGGTGTCCTGCAGGGCGTAGGCGCGCATTTTGTTGGCCAGGCCAATCCCCCTGCCCTCCTGGCCGCGCAGATACAGCACCGTGCCGCCCTGCTCGGCGATCAGTTGGAGGGCCTGCTCAAGCTGTTCGCCGCAATCGCAGCGATACGAGGAGAAGACGTCCCCGGTCAGGCATTCCGAGTGCATCCGCACCAGGGGTGTCTCCCCTTCGGGGCCGGAGTCGCTGCTTGCCCCGGGTGGGTTGGCCCCGGCGGAGGACAGGCTCAGGTGTTCAACCCCGGTCACCCCGTCGGTCCAGGCCTGGGTGGTGAACTGACCGAAGGCGGTGGGAAGGGCAACCTCCGGCCCGCCGGTGACGCTGGTGGTGTTCATCGGAGGCCCTTCTCGTCTCTGGTGGGGTCGCTGAGGTGGCTCAGCAGGTCTTTGATGGAGATCAGGGGCACACCGTGGCTGTCGGCGAAGTCCCTGAGGGCGGGTAGTCGCATCATGTGACCCTCGTCATGGACCACCTCGGCGATGACCGCCGCGGGTTCCAGGCCGGCGAGGGCGCACAACTCCAGCCCCGCCTCGGTGTGGCCTGGACGTTCACCGACGCCGCCCGGGGCGCCGCGCAACGGGAACATGTGGCCGGGCCGGGTGAGGTCGGCCGCCGTCGTCGTCGGATCGGCGAGGAGGCGTGCGGTGACCGCCCGGTCGGCGGCGCTGATCCCGGTGGAGATGCCCACCGCCGCGTCACAGGACACGGTGTAGGCGGTGCCCTTGGCGTCCTCGTTGACGGCTGTCATGGGCGGCAGCAGCAGCCGGTCCGCGGCGGCGCCGGAAATCGGAACGCACAGCACGCCCGAGGTGTACCTGACGGTCCAGCCCACCAGCGCGGGGGTGGCGAACTGGGCGGCGAAGATGATGTCGCCTTCGTTTTCGCGCCGCTCATCGTCGACGACGACGACGGCCCGACCCGCTGCCATCGCCGCCACCGCCGCTGGTACCGAATCCAGGCGGACGGCTTGGCCCTGCAGTGCCGTGTGGTGGGCGATCATGGCTGCGGCCCTGCGACCGCCGGAGGGACCGACGGTTTCAGAATTGCCGGTTTCTGGATCGGGATGGTCTGGGTGTTCGGCGTCTGCCAGGCGGGCACCATGAAGCTCATGAGCCGCTCAGCGTATTTGGCCATCACATCCATTTCCAGGTTCACTGAATCCCCGACCTGTTTCAGGCCCAGACTGGTTTCCTGCAGGGTGGTGGGAATCAGCCCGACCTCAAACCAGGGGTCGGGAGCGGACACGGCGCTGACGGCGCTGACCGTAAGTGAGACGCCGTCGACGGTGATAGACCCCTTTTCGGCCGCGTAGCGGGCCAGTCGGGTTGGTAGCCCGAAGCGCAGACGGTGCCAGGCGCCCTGGTTTTCGCGCTCAAGCAGGGTACCGATCCCATCGACGTGGCCCTGCACCACATGGCCATCCAGCCTCCCACTCGCGGGGACGCAACGCTCAAGGTTCACGGTGCTGCCGGCGGCCAGTGATCCGGTGGTGGTTCGCAGCAGGGTCTCCCCCATCACATCGACGGCGATCCGGCCGCCCTCAACACTGGTTGCGGTCAGGCAAACCCCGTTGACGGCGATTGAACCGCCCAGGCCCAGGTCCTCGCCGGTGGTTGGCGCGTCGAAGACCAGGATGGCGCTGGTCTGGTCCGCCGAGACGTCAAGTGAGACAACGCTGCCCTTTTCGGCGACTATTCCTGTGAACATGTACTGGGTCCTTTGCTGCTGGTCTGATGAGAAGCTGCTGGGTCGGCGGGTGCCGGGCTGAGGTGGAAGCGGACGTCGTGTCCGCACTGGGTGATCGCCGCGCCCCCATGCGGGTCGAGCATCCAGCTGCTGGCGTCCCCCAGTGAAGAGATCCCCAGGGCCTGGACCGCTGGCGTGCCGGCACCCAGGAACATCGGCGCCTGGTAGACGATGAGTTCATCGACCAGGCCAGCGGTCAGAAACGCGGTGGCGATGGTGGGTCCGCCCTCGATCATCAGGTGGCCAACGCCGTCGTCGTACAGCTGACGCGCAGCCTCCCCCGGGTCGCGGGTGGTGAGGTGGACGAAGCGCCCGCTGCGGATTGCCGCACCCGCAGGGATGGGGCGACGTCCCATGGCGACCCGGAGGGGCTGCCTTTCCGCGTCGGTCCCGTCGGGGTTGCGGGCAGAGAGTCGAGGATTGTCGGCCAGTACGGTACCTGTGCCCACCAGGACCGCATCGGCGCGCTGCCTGATGGAGTGGCCGTCGCTGCGGGACTCGGTGCCGGTGATCCACTGGCTGGAGCCGTCAACCGCGGCAACCTTACCGTCGAGGGTCTGGGCGATTTTGAGGGTGATGAAGGGGCGGCGGGAACTGGTGGCTTCCCGCCACCGGTGGTTCAGCTGGTGCGACTCATCGGCCAGCAACCCGCCGACCGCCTCGACGCCGTGGGCGGTGAGCCAGCCAGCACCACCAGCGGCAGGGCCGTGGACGTCGTCGGCGGCGTAGACCACGCGGGTGATCCCTGCTGTCGCGATGGCTTCGGTGCAGGGGCCCGTACGTCCGGCATGGTTGCAGGGTTCAAGGGTGCAGATCAGCGTGCACCCGGTCAGGTCCGCCCGCTGCGTCAGGGCGTTGGTGAGGGCATCGACTTCGGCGTGCGGAGTGCCCGCCCCCCGGTGGTAGCCGGAGCCGATCACCGTGCCGCGCTCGTCGAGTACCACTGCTCCCACCAGTGGGTTGGCGCCACGCACACCGCGCCCGGCCAGTCCGATGGCGGATCGCATCGCGTCGCATTCAGCGGCGGAGAAGACAGAGGTCAGGGAGGTCGTGTCCACGGCGTCTACCGGACCGTCGGATCGGGGAGCAGGACATCGATGCGGGGCTTGCTGCGCTCACGGGCGCGCATCCAGACGTAGAACCCGATCAGGGTGAACACCCCATAGAACAGGTACATGAACGCTGACGCGTAGTAGCCGGCGCTGAAGAGCAGTGGCACCCCGACGACGTCGACCGCCACCCAGATGAGCCAGAACTCGACCCAGCCCTTGGCCATGCCGACGGTTGCCAGCAGCGAGCCGACAAACGTCCAGGCGTCCGCCCACACGGGTTCGTAGGAGCCGAGCATCCGGAAGAGGGGTGTCAGCGCTACCGTGCCGACGATCATGGCGACCACCAGGCCGATCCGCGCGCGGCGGGGCGCCCAGCGTGGAGTGACGGCGTGGCCGTCGGCCTGGCTGCTGGCACTCCACTGGCGCCAGCCGTAGACGGCGACGGCGATGAACATGATCTGGCGGCCAGCCTGGCCGAGGAGGTTGGCGGCGTCGGCTCCGCCGAAAAAGGAACCGAGGAAGACGGTGAGGAGCAGGACGTTGCCGATGATACCGACGGGCCAGGCCCAGAGTTTCCGGCGCATCCCGCCGAGCGCGCTGAGGAGCCCGAAGACGTTGCCGATCACCTCGCGGAGCAGCAGCGAGCTTCCGGCGACGGGGATCTGAGCGTCGAACAGCCACCTCAGAAAATCCATGTCGACCCCTTGTCTCGAGCGGTGCGCTCCGGGGTAACGACAGGAACGGCCGGTGCCGTCGGCGGCGCACGAAGGCACCACCAAACCAGCACAGCCAAAGCTGTACGCGCTTCTCCCATCCAGACTTTAACTGTCGGTACCGGAATTTCACCAGTTCAACCGGCCACGCCAGCGCGGTAGCACTGGCAGCGGACGGGTCACGGACTATCACCGCCGGTTCGGAATTACACCGACCCCGGAGCACGTTTGTGTGTATCAGTATTTCATAACCGGATTGGGCGTGTGTCCATTCCCGTCACAAAGCAGCAGAACCCGCCAGGTCCCCGGCCATTCAACCCAAGCGGGGGTGGAGGAGCTGCGCCCTAGTTCTTTTTCTCCGGCTTGAAGTCCACTCCGGCTTCCCTACGCTGCTGCGCGGTGATCGGAGCGGGAGCAGCCGTCAGCGGGTCGAAGCCGCCGCCGGACTTCGGGAACGCGATGACGTCGCGGATCGACTCGGTGCCGGCCATCAGCGCGACGACGCGGTCCCAGCCGAACGCGATGCCGCCGTGAGGGGGCGCCCCGAACTTGAATCCTTCGAGGAGGAAACCGAACTTTTCCTGCGCGTCCTCCTGGCTGATGCCCATCACCGAGAACACCCGTTCCTGCACATCCCGCTGGTGGATACGGATCGAGCCGCCGCCGATTTCGTTGCCGTTGCAGACAATGTCGTAGGCGTACGCCAGTGCGGTCTCTGGATCCTTGTCGAAGGTGTCCAGGTATTCAGGCTTCGGTGAGGTGAACGCGTGGTGCACCGCCGTCCAGGCTCCCCCGCCGACCGCCACGTCGCCGGCTGCGACAGCCGCCGACGCCGGTTCGAACATCGGTGCGTCAACCACCCAGACGAAGGCCCAGGCCAACGGGTCGATGAGACCGGTGCGGTGGCCGATTTCAACGCGTGCTGCGCCGAGCAGCGCGCGGGAGGGAGTCTTCTCGCCGGCGGCGAAGAAAATGCAGTCGCCGGGGTTGGCGCCGACCGCGGCGGGCAGGCCGTCACGCTCGGCCTCGGTGAGGTTCTTGGCGACGGGCCCGCGGAGGCTGCCGTCGTCGTCGACCAGAACATAGGCGAGGCCCTTGGCGCCGCGCTGTTTGGCCCATTCCTGCCAGGCGTCGAGCTGGCGGCGCGGCTGGGACGCCCCGCCGGGCATGACGACGGCGCCGACGTAGGGCGCCTTGAACACGCCGAAATCGGTGTCCTTGAAGAACTCGGTGAGCTCGGTCAGTTCCAGGCCGAAGCGCAGATCGGGCTTGTCTGAGCCGAACCGGGCCATCGCATCGGCGTAGGTCATCCGCTGGATCGGCGTGGGGATTTCGACGTCGATCAGCTGCCAGAGCGCCTTGACCAGGCTCTCGCCCAGGGCAATGACGTCATCCTGCTCCACGAAGCTGGCTTCGATGTCGAGCTGGGTGAACTCCGGCTGACGGTCCGCGCGGAAGTCCTCGTCGCGGTAACAGCGGGCAATCTGGTAGTACTTCTCAAAGCCGCCCACCTGCAGGAGCTGCTTGAACAGCTGCGGAGACTGCGGCAGGGCGTACCAGGAGCCGGGCGACAGACGGGCTGGCACCACGAAGTCGCGGGCACCCTCAGGGGTGGACCTGGTCAGGGTGGGTGTCTCAATTTCGACGTAACCATCCTGGTGCAGCAGCTCGCGTGCCACCCGGTTGGCCTCGGAACGCAGCCGGAGGTTGGCGTTGGGCGCTGGCCGGCGGAGGTCGAGGTAGCGGTGCTTCAGGCGTGCTTCCTCGCCAACCTCCACGTGCTCGTCGATCTGGAAGGGCAGCGGGTCGGAGGTGTTGAGGATGGTCACGGTCTCGGCGATGACTTCGATGCCGCCAGTGGCCAGGGCCGGGTTCTCGTTACCCTCGGGGCGCTTCTCGACGGTGCCCGTGATCTGCAGGACGTACTCGTTGCGCAGTCCGTGGAACACTTCCTCTTCCCGGACCACCACCTGGGCGAAACCCGAGGCGTCGCGCAGGTCAAGGAATGCGACCCCGCCGTGATCTCGGCGGCGGGCAACCCAGCCTGCCAGGGTGACGGTGTGTCCAATGTGCTCAGTCCGTAGCGAACCGAGGTCATGTGTGCGCAGCACAGCATTCCTTCCGGGTGGAGGTGCGGGGCAGAAAAGGGCTACCCGCGTATGAAAAGATCGTCTCGTCCGAGTTTACCGGTGATACCGGGACCCACCCGCCACGGCAGGGATCACACATGGCAATGGCTCATCCACCAGGGACCAATCCGCCAGGCCTTCGACGGCAGCTGGGCGGCTTTGACGCCACGACCGTGGGGATCGGCTCCATGATCGGCGCCGGCGTGTTTGTGGTCTTCGCGCCAGCTGCGGCCTCAGCGGGAAGCTGGCTGCCCCTCGCCGTGGCCATCGCCGGTTTCGTGGCCTACTGCAACGCGGCGGCGTCCGCGCAACTGGCGGCAGTGCACCCGCACAGCGGCGGCACGTATATCTACGGCCGACGCCAGCTCGGCCCCTGGCCCGGGTTCATCGCCGGCTGGAGTTTCGTTACCGGCAAGATCGCCTCGTGTGCAGCGATGGCGCTGACTTTTGGGTTGTACGCCGCCCCGGGTTTTGAGACCGCCGCAGCCGTCGCGGCGGTGGTCGCCCTGACCGTCGTGAACCTGTTGGGTGTCAGTCGTACCGCCCTGATGACCCGGATCATCGTGTCCCTGGTGGTCCCGGTACTCGCTTTCGTGGTGGTCGCCGCCTTCGCCGCCCCCGCACCGTCAGACGCTGTCCAGTTGCCCACCAGCTGGCTTGGAGTGCTGCAGGCCGCAGGACTGCTGTTCTTCGCGTTCGCCGGGTACGCCCGCGTCGCCACCATGGGCGAGGAAGTGCGCGAGCCGCAACGCAACATCCCGGCAGCGATCTTCGGATCCCTTGGCTTCACCCTGGCGCTGTATCTGTTGCTTGCGTGGGGTCTGCTGGCAGCACTGGGCCCGACGGCGCTTGCCGCCTCCGCCGCACCGTTGCGTGAGGTGTTCACTGCCTCGACCTCAGCAATCCCGGCAACTGCTGTCACCATCGCGGCAGCACTCGCCAGCCTCGGAGCCCTGCTGGCCCTCATCGCCGGGGTGGGCAGGACCACGCTGGCCATGGCCCGTGAAGGAGATCTGCCCCGGGCCCTGACCGGGATCTGGCAGCGCTTCGGTGTTCCCTACGCCGCCGATCTGGCAACCGCCGTCGTCGTCATCGGCCTGCTCCTGACCACTGACGTCCTGACGGTGGTCGGATTCTCCAGCTTTGGGGTGTTGATCTACTACGCGATCGCCAACCTGTCGGCGTTTACCCTCACCCACCGGCCGTGGCATTCGCCGCGGGGGCTGAACGTGGTGGGTTTTATCGGCTGTGTGCTGCTGGCCCTCACCCTGCCCACGACGTCGGTGCTCACCATGGTGGCGGTCCTGGCCGCTGGCGTGCTGGGCCGCGTCGTCGTCGTGGGAGTACGACGACGACGCTCCTGACCTTGTGGTGCGGTGCCCGGGTCAGGCGTCGGCTGGCTCGGCGCGGAGCACCGACGGCACGAGATCAACTGCCGGGGGCGTCCAGGTGCCGGGATCGGCAGGTTCCTGGGCGCCGGTGCGGATGTCCTTGACCTCGTGGGTGCCGTCCTCAGCGGTGAACCAGACGAAGGGGATCCCACGACGGTCGGCGAACTTGATCTGCTTGCCGAACTTCTCGGCAGTGGCGGCCACCTCAGCGGAAATGCCGCGGGCTCGCAGGGCCGCGGCGATGTCCTGGGCCGCCGACCAGGAGCTGTCGTCGGTCAGCGAGATCAGGACTGCGGTGGGCACCTGCCGCGACACGGCGGTGAAGCCCTGGCTGAGGATCCGCGACACCAGCCGGGTTACGCCGATCGACAGGCCAACTCCGGGGAACGTCCGGTTGCCTTTGGCTGCCAGGCTGTCATACCGGCCGCCGGAGCAGATCGATCCCAGTGACTCGTGCCCGTTCAGCACGGTTTCGTAGACTGTTCCGGTGTAGTAATCCAGGCCGCGGGCAATGCTGAGGTCGGCAACCACCCGGCCGGGCGCGCGCTTGGACGCTTCGGCGATCACCTGCTCCAGCTCCCCGAGCCCCTCTTCCAGCAGGGGGTCGGTGACCCCGAGGGCGCGGACCTGGTCGACGAATGACACGTCAGCGGTCCGGATCGAGGCGAGCCGGAGGGCGAGGGCTGCCTGGTCGGCGGTGGCACCGAGTTCGGTCTGCAGCAGGGCCGTGACCTTCTCTGCCCCGATCTTTTCCAGTTTGTCGATGCTGCGCAGCACCCCGGCGGTGTCCTCGAGGCCGATGCCCCGATAGAAACCCTCGGCGAGTTTCCGGTTATTGACGCGCACGGTGAACTCGGGAATGGGCAGGGCCGAGAGGGCATCGACCACCACGAGGGCCAGTTCGACGTCGTACCGGAACGGGAGCACGCCGTCGCCCACGACGTCGATGTCGGCCTGGGTGAACTCGCGGAACCGGCCGTCCTGCGGGCGTTCACCGCGCCAGCACTTCTGGATCTGGTAGCGCCGGAAGGGGAACGCCAGGTGGCCGGAGTTTTCGACCACGTAGCGGGCGAAGGGAACAGTCAGGTCGTAGTGGAGGGCAAGGCCGTCGTCGGAGCTGGTTGCCCGGCCGCCGTCGTCGTCGGCCTGAAGGCGCGACACAGCGTAGACCTCTTTGTCGATGTCCCCTTTGCGGAGCAGGTGGGACACCGTCTCGACCGCCCGGGTTTCGATGTTGGAGAAGCCATGCAGCTCGAAGGTTTTCCGCAACGTGTCCAGTACATGCAACTCAACCAGGCGTTCCTCCGGCAGCCATTCGGGAAAACCGGACAGTGAGGCCTTGCGTGCCATACGGCTGAGCTCCTTGCAGGATGTGACATCGGGTTGATGGTCTCCGATTTTACCCGGCTTTGGCGGGGAACCCGGACATCGGTGGGCACCATTTCCGCCTCCGATGTCTAGGCTGACCCCCGCTGTCCGGGTTCCACACCGAAACAGAGGTCGCCGCACAGTCCCCGTGGGTGGGTGCACCGAGATTCCGCTGGCGAACCCTTATGCGTAAAGTAGCCTCTGAGGCTGCGCGGTGCGGGGACGCCGTGGCGATAGACTCGATAGCCCTGAACCATTTGCCGCGAGGTAGCAGGCAAACCAACGAGTGAAAGACTTCTAGCGGTGACACAAAGTCAGCAATCCGACGAAACACCCCGTACCGACGAAACGTCAGGCGACGAGGAAACAACAACTGGTGTTGAGCAGGCGGTTGAGCCCGAGCAGGCTGAATCAGCCGCGCCTGAACCCGAGGCACCCGCACCCGAGGCTGCGGCTCCCGAAACTGAAGCTGAGGCACCCGAGGCTGAGTCAGCCGCGCCTGAAGCTGCCCGCCCAATGTCTTCCCCCGGCGCCGCTCCCAGCCCCGCAGCGATGGCTCCGCGACCCGGCGCGAAACCTGGTGGCAAACCCGGCGCGAAACCAGGCGCAGCAGTCGCCGCTCCCCCGGCGCACAGCACCCCGCTAAGCGAAGCAGCCAAGTTCGCCCGGGTCGAGGACGACGGTCACGTCTTCCTCATCGTCAACGGCGAGGAGCACGCCGTCGGGCAGTACCCGGATGCCTCCAAGGATGAGGCGCTGGCATATTTCGTGCGCAAGTACGACGACGTCGCCAGCCAGATTGTGCTCCTGGAACAGCGCGTCCAGGCGAAGGCACCATCCGCCGACATGCAGAAGACCGCCGGTCATCTGCGGGAGCAGGTCGCAGAGAAGAAGATCGTCGGCGACGTGCTTGCCCTTGAAGCGCGGCTGGACGCTCTGAACGGCCAGATCGCGGAGCTTGTTGCCGCCGAAAAGGCCGAACAGGATGCGCTGAAGTCGGCTGAGCTCGCAGCCCGCGAAGCGATCGTCGCGGAAGCCGAAGAAATCGCTGGCCGCGACCCATCCACGGTGCAGTGGAAAGCCAGCAGCACCCGGATGAACGAGCTGTTCGAGACCTGGAAAGCGGCGCAGAAGAACGGCATCCGGCTTGGCCGCGGCACCGAAGACGGCCTGTGGAAGAGGTTCCGCGCGGCGCGCACCATCTTCGACCGGCATCGTCGCGCGTACTTCTCCCAGCTGGATACCGACAACGCCTCGGCCAAGCAGGCCAAGGAGTCCCTCATCCAGCAGGCCGAGGCGCTTTCCACCTCAACCGACTGGGGCCACACCGCTGGCGAATACCGCCGGCTGATGGATGAGTGGAAGGCCTCCAAACGGGCCAGCCGCAAGGACGACGACGCCCTGTGGGCTCGTTTTCGGGCCGCCCAGGACAAGTTCTTCACCGCCAGGAAAGCAACCAACGAGGCAATCGACGAAGAATACGGGGCAAACCTTGTGGTCAAGGAAGCCCTGCTGGTCGAGGCACGCCAGTTGCTGCCCATCAGGAACCTCGCGGCCGCGAAGAAATCGCTGCAGTCGATTCGTGACCGCTGGGAGGAAGCCGGCAAGGTGCCACGCGCGGACATGGGTCGGATCGAAGCCGGTATTCGCGAGGTTGAGGACGCGGTGAAGGCTGCCGACGACGCCCATTGGGAGCGGACCAACCCTGAGACCCAGGCCCGCACCAACAGTGCTCTGAGTCAGCTGGAAGCCACTATCGCTGCGCTGCAGGAAGATCTGAACGCTGCCGAGAAGGCTGGCGACGCGAAGCGGATCGCTACCGCCAAGGAAGCCCTGTCCGCACGCCAACAATGGATGGATATGCTGCAGAAGTCGGCGCAGGACTTCTCCTAGCGGCACCCGAACACTCAGCCCCGGTGTGGGGTTGTGGATGAGTAGTCTGGTACGTCACCAGTCCGGTTATCCACAACTCGACGCCGGGGCTTTCGCTTTGGGGCCAAACTCGGAATGCTTGGGCCATGTCCCACCTTCGGCTGGGAGCCACTACCGGAGAAACCCCAGCAGAGCCGATCACCTCAACCGGCGGAGTGCTCTTCCGAGCCCATGACATCTTCAGCAGCGTCGAGTTGCAGGCCATGCGCATCGACGGACTGCTGCGCCGTGTCTGCGGGGACTCCTATGCCCGCGCGGACCACCATCTTGACCCCGCCTCCCGCGCCCAGTCTGCGATCCTGTGCGTCCCGGCGTCGTTGCGGGCCAAGGTTGCGCTTGCCCGCCAAAGCGCGGCCTGGGTCTATGGCTGCGCGCCGTTACCCGAAACTGTGAACCTCGTGACGGATCACCGACGCCGCACCACCGCCCTGCCACCGTTCAGTGAAGCCCTGATGCATCAAGTCGCTTTGGGACCCTGCGATGTCCGGGTGGTCGGCGGGGTGGGCGTCACAGCACCCTTGCGGACCGCACTCGATGTTGCAGTGCATGGACATGACGCCTGGGCAGTGCCAACCCTCGTCCGACTGGCAGCTCACCCCGATCTACGGTGTGACCTGGTCCTGGTGGTCAGGGCGTTGGAAGCAACCCGACGCGTTCCTGGCAAGAACCGCGCCCTGGCCCGCCTCCAGAGCGCCATGCACTCGGGCTAGACCCACCCCATTCGGCACCGGCGGTCGACGGCGAGCTAGAGCCTCCGTTGGGCCCCGGTGGTGCGGTAGACGTCAAACACGCCGTCTATCCGCCGGACCGCGTTGAGGATGTGGGTCAGGTACTTGGGATCCCCCATCTCAAAAGCAAACCGGGACAGTGCCACCCGGTCCGTCGAGGTATTCACGCTTGCCGCGAGAATGTTGACGTGGTTCTCGGAGAGGACCCGGGTGACGTCGGAGAGGAGGCTCTTGCGATCGAGCGCTTCAACCTGGATCTCGACCAGGAACACGCTGGACTGGGTGGGAGCCCAGTCGACGTCCACAATCCGGTCCGGCTGATCCCTCAGTTCCTCGACGTTGCGGCAGTCGTTCCGGTGGACTGACACCCCCGAACCGCGGGTAACGAACCCGATGATGGGATCCGGCGGAACTGGAGTACAACAGCGCGCAATTTTGACCCAGACGTCGCCAACGCCGCGCACCGTCACGCCGGAATCGGAGAACTTGGGGCGGCGCGGAGTGGTGGCCACCGCCGTCTC
Organism: Arthrobacter sp. TB 23; assembly: GCF_000294595.1. Classification (NCBI taxonomy): domain Bacteria; kingdom Bacillati; phylum Actinomycetota; class Actinomycetes; order Micrococcales; family Micrococcaceae; genus Arthrobacter; species Arthrobacter sp. TB 23. Next base: position 49,780 of record NZ_ALPM01000054.1, read on the forward strand.
GGCGAGGCTATCTTCGGCACCCTCGTTCCCACCCATCAGGGCGACCAGGCGTTCGATCACGTTCTGGGCGGAGGAATGGCCGTCACCGACCGCCGCATAAAGGGCAGCGATGTCCGCGTGCCTCAACTCCTGGGCCACCGCTATCAGTGCGTCATGGGTCATCATGCGCTGAAGTGGCAGGTTCTGCTTGCGCATTGCGCGGGTGAGCAATTCCTTACCCTTTTCAATCGCCTCTTCGCGGCGTTCCTTGGTGAACCATTGGCGGATCTTGTTGCGAGCCCGCGGGCTCTTCACGAACCCCTGCCAGTCCTGGCTCGGGCCGGCACCCTCGGCCTTGGAGGTGAAGATCTCCACCCAGTCGCCGTGGTTCAGCTCGCTGTTCAGCGGGATCAGCTTCCCGTTGACCCGGGCTCCGATCGTCCGGTGCCCCACCTCGGTGTGCACTGCATAGGCGAAGTCCACCGGAGTGGACCCGGCAGGCAACGCCATAACCTCACCCTTGGGAGTGAACACGAACACTTCGCGGGCGTTGATTTCGAAGCGCAGCGAGTCAAGGAACTCGTCCGGGTCGGCTGTCTCCTGCTGCCAGTCGACCAGACTCCGCAGCCACCCCATGTCGCTGTTATCGGGTCCTTCTCCGGCTTTGCCGCCAGCGCCCTTGTATTTCCAGTGCGCTGCAACGCCGTATTCGGCTCTGCGGTGCATGTCGTGGGTCCGGATCTGAATCTCCACCGGACGTCCGCCGGGTCCGATCACCGTGGTGTGGAGCGACTGGTACATATTGAATTTGGGCATCGCTATGTAGTCTTTGAACCGGCCGGGCAGCGGGTTCCAGCGGGCATGCAGCTGGCCCAACGTTGCGTAGCAGTCCCTCACACTGTCCACCAGCACCCGGATCCCCATCAGGTCATGGATGTCATCGAAGTCCTTGCCGCGGACGATCATCTTTTGGTAGATGGAGTAGTAATGCTTCGGGCGTCCGGTGATTGTCGCCTTGATCTTCACCGACCGAAGGTCTTCGCCGATCTGGGTGCGCACCACTGCCAGGTGCTTTTCCCGTTCAGGCGTACGATCCCCCACCATCCGGACGATCTCTTCGTACACCTTCGGGTGCAGCGCCGCAAAGGACAGGTCCTCGAGCTCCCACTTGATGGTGTTCATGCCGAGCCGGTGCGCGAGCGGCGCGAAGATTTCGAGTGTCTCGCGGGCTTTTCTGGCCGACGACTCGGGAGAGACAAAGCGCCAGGTCCGGGCATTATGGAGCCGGTCCGCAAGTTTGATCACCAGGACACGAATGTCCTTGGCCATGGCGACCACCATTTTGCGAACGGTCTCGGACTGGGCAGCGTCGCCGAAGGACACCTTGTCCAACTTTGTGACCCCGTCCACCAGCATTGCCACTTCGGCGCCGAAGTCACGCTTGATGTCGTCGAGGGTGCATGCGGTGTCCTCGACGGTGTCATGCAGCAGGGCGGCAGCCAGCGTGGTGCCGGTCATGCCCAGTTCGGCAAGGATCGTTGCCACCGCCACCGGGTGGGTGATGTACGGATCGCCGCTTTTTCGCTTCTGGCCCTCGTGGCTGCGCTCGGCCACCAGGTACGCCCGCTGGATCAGGTCGAGGTCTTCCTTGGGGTTGTTGGCCCGGACCGTCCTCAGCAGGGGCTCAAGCACCGGTGAATACCCGTTGGAGGCTCTGCCCGTCAGGCGAGCCAGCCGTGACCGGGTCCGGATTTTCCGATCGGGCAGCGCGCTGTGGTCGGCGCTGGCCGCCGAAGGGGCTGATCCCGATGAGGTCACTGCGACGTCGCGGCTGCGGACGGGCGGTATGGTCGCCGGGGGCACCGGAACTTGGTCAAGCTGGGCGGTCGAAGGGCGCGAAAAGGTGCCAGGGCGCTCCTCACGGTGTTCCGTGTCTGGCCGCTCTGCTGGACCACTGGCATCTGCCACGTACTACCCCGATTCCTCAGCCGTCAGACGGCTGAAAAAGAATTACACCATGCCTCTTCTCCGGCACGCATATTTAAGTTTAGTCCGACGGACCAAACCCTGCTGCACCGATCCCCGGCTGCCGCCAAACTGGGAACAAAAAAACCGTGTCCCGGCCCCCTCAGGGGACCAGGACACGGCCGTCAGGTCGCCGACTGCTCCTGCGACAGTCAGGGCGCAGGGACGGCTTCTGCTGCTTCGACCGACCGGCGATGCAGCACGCGCTTCTCCTGCCGCTTCATGCCCGGCTCGCGCATCCGCAGCCACGCGTAAACGGGTGCGGCGACGAAGAGAGTGCCGATGGTCCCGATGATAATGCCGATGAACAAGGCGAGAGACAGATCCCGGAGGGTACCCGCACCAAGGAGCATCGCACCGATGAAAAGAATCGATGCGACCGGCAACACGGCGACAACCGAGGTGTTGATGGAGCGCACCAGCGTCTGGTTGACCGCAAGGTTTACCTGCTCGCCAAAGGTTCGCTTGGTAGAAACATCGAGGTCGGCGGTGTTCTCCTTGATCTTGTCGAAAACCACCACCGTGTCATACAACGCATAGCTCAACACCGTGAGGAAACCGATCATCGCCGAGGGCGTCACCTCGAAGTTGCTCAGCGAGTACAGACCGGCTGTCACCGTCATGACCACGAACAATCCGCTGAGTGCGGCCACCGACATTTTCCAGGTCCGGAAATACAGGGCCATCAGCACTGCGGCCAGCAGGATGAACACGACCAAGCCAATCAAGGCCTGCCGGCTGACGTCCTCGCCCCAGGTGGGCCCGACGAAGTTGGTAGTGACTTCTTCTTCGGTAACCTCATACGCGCTGATCAGAGCGTCCCGGACGCTGAGGGTCTCATCATCGGAGAGCCGCTCAGTCTGGATACGCATCGTCTGCGGCGCGATGTTCGTGACGCTCGGTACCGCATTTGGTACCACTCCCGTAACAGCCTGCTCACCGAGGGCGATGTCAGTGTTCTCAACACTCGACACCGTGAACTCGGAGCCACCCCGGAAATCGATACCGAGGTTGAAGCCACCCTTGACGATGGGGATGATGATCGACACGAGGACGGCCAACGCTGCAATGGTGAACCACAGCTTGCGCTTGCCGACGAAGGGGTAGGACAGCTTGCCCGAGTAGAGGTCGTTGCCAAATTTGGCGAAACTATTGCCCCGCATTTAGTTTTCCTCCTGGTCTGTGCCATTGCTTCGCGCGGCCAGGGCTTTTTGTTCGGCCAGCCGACGTTCGGCGATGGTGGTGCGTCGGGCGATTTCACCTGAGACTGCCTTGTTCTTGGTGCGGGGGGCTGCCGTCTGCGGTGTTGCCGACGGCATCCGGATACGACCGGCACCACGATAGAGCGGCATAATGCCAAGCTTCTTCGGATCGACACCGGAAAACCGGTGTCCCTCGCCGAAGAACTTGGTCCTCGCCAGCAGGCGCATCACCGGATGAGTGAACAGGAAGACGACGATCAGGTCGGCGACAGCTGTCAATCCGAGGGTGAACGCGAACCCACGAACGTTGCCGACAGCGACGAAGTACAGCACGACGGCGGCCAGCAGGCTGACGGCCTTGGACGCGAGGACGGTGCTCTTGGCCCGGCGCCAGCCGTTCTCTACGGCTGAGACGAGCCCCCTGCCATCTCGGAGCTCATCGCGGATTCGTTCGAAGTAAACGATGAAGGAGTCGGCTGTCTGCCCAATTGCGACAATCAGGCCGGCCACACCTGCGAGGGAGAGCCGGTAGTTTTCGGTCCAGCCCAGGATGCAGATCGCGAGGTAGGTGAGGAAACCTGCCACCACAAGGGACGCAATCGTCACCAGTCCCAGCATCCGGTACTGGAAGATCGAGTAAACGGCGACCAAAATCAAGCCGATGATGCCTGCAATCATGCCGAGCCGGAGCTGGTCGGCTCCGAGAGTGGCCGAGATCTGCTGCTCGCTCTGGATCTCGAAGCTGATCGGCAGTGCGCCGTACTTCAGTTGTTCGGCCAACGCCCCGGCCGACTCCTCCGTGAAGCTACCGCTGATCGAGGGCCGCCCATCGGGGATGACGGCCTGGGTGGTCGGAGCCGAAATGATCGTCCCATCGAGCACAATGGCGAACTGGTTCCGTGGATCGCCCTGACCGAAGGCGAAGAGACGTTCGGTGACTTCCCGGAAGGTCTCGCTGCCCTCGGAGTTGAACTGGATGTTGACCGCCCAGGTGTTCAGTGACTGACCCTGCGCGCCGCGCTGCATGCCGAAGTCGGCGGAGTCGATGTCGGTGCCCGGCACTTCCACCGGCCCGAGAATGTATTTGCCCTGGGTGCCCGGCTCGCAAGCGACCATTGGCTCATCGGCGGGCGCTGCTTCTTCGGCGGGTTCGAGTGCCTCGGGCGATGTGCAGTCGAGGGCCTCGAACTCGGAGAACAGTTCTGCCGTGATCCAGTTGGGATCGCTGGCATTGGTGGGTTCGTCGGTAGGAGCGGGCAGTTCTTCTTCGGGGGTGGGCGTTTCCGCGGCGGGCGCCTGGCCCGGACCGCCAAAGAGTACTGGTCGGAATTCCATCTGTGCCGACGCCTGAATCAGTTCGCGGGTTTCGGCGTCGGGAATACCGGGGAGTGACACAATCACGTTGCGGCCGGACTGGGTGTTGATCTCGGCCTCTGCCACGCCACTGCCGTCGACCCGCTGCCTGATGATTTCCACAGCCTGGTCGAGCTGCTCTTCGGTAATCTCATCGCTGCCGCCCTGCACCTGGGGCGCCAGGATCATCTGGGTTCCACCCTCAAGGTCGAGTGCCAGCTTGGGGCTCCAGCTCGCGGTGCCCCAGATGGACCCGCTGCCCAGGAGAACTGCTAGTAATGCAAACATAACGCCGAGCCAAACGAGTGTCCGTTTGGCTGCCGTGCCTGGGCCGGTACGAGGCATGTGGAATTTCCTTTTATCGAGAGAGCGCGCGTCGGTGGTTCTAGGGGTGGTGGGGCATCACACTCGAGGGTGTTGCCCCACCCGCGGCGCTAGATGTCCTTGTTGTCCCGCTTGTTGTCGTAGTCCAGACGGATGTCCTCGTCTGAGCGGGCGTCAAGACGCTCTGGTCCGGATTCGGGGAGCACCGTGTCATGGTTCGGCTGATCCTGGCCGTCAACAGCAGTGGTCCGGGTGTCGGTGGCCGAGTTGTCGGCGACGGGGCTGGTCAGCGAGGATGCGTCGTCGGGGACGGCCGGCGTTTCTTCGTCATCGGCGGCCGGCTCAGGCTGCACCACCTTGGTGAGGGTCTGCATGTGTACCGTGGCCCTGGCACCGGGACCAAGCTCGAGCACTGCCTTGTTGTTCTCTTCGTCGAGAGAAATCACTGTACCGAACAGGCCGAAGTTGGTCATCACTTCGGTGCCGGGAACCATCTGGGTGCGCTGCTCCTTGATGGTCTTCTGGGTCTTCTTCTGCCTCCGGAACATCATGAAGATCAATGCTCCGAGTGCCAGCGGCAAAAGCAGGCTGAAAATATCGAAGCCTTGCTCTGGGGCGGCAGTCTGGGCTAATAAGGTTGAGAACACAGAGTAGTTCCGTTTCTATATCTTGGGATCCGCACGCACCTGACGTGCCGCACGTCATATCAGTGTAAAGGGAAACGGGATTGTCCGCGTCCTTTCGGCGCCTCTATCCCTCGGTGTTGGCCCATTCCGTTACCCCACTGTTGTCTTCGGCACGGTTGCCTTCCGGGCCGTTTTCCTCGGAGAGGACGGTGAAGAGGTCCTCCGGCATGGCAGCGGCAACATTCGCCGGCATGACGAGTCCCAGGTGGTCCCAGGCCGCTCGCGTGGCGATTCGTCCCCGGGGGGTCCGCCCCAGCATCCCCTCCCGCACCAGGTATGGTTCGGCGACGGTTTCGACTGTCTCGGGTTCCTCGCCGACGGCGATCGCGAGGGTCGAAAGTCCCACCGGACCGCCGTTGAACTTGGTGATCAGGGCGGTGAGCACGGCGCGATCGAGCCGGTCGAGGCCTTTGGCGTCCACTTCGTACATGTCCAGCGCCGCCCCGGCGCACCTGGCGTCGATCAGGTCGACGCCGTGCACCAACGCCCAGTCACGCACCCGGCGGAGGAGCCGGTTGGCAATCCTGGGCGTACCGCGGGACCGGCCTGCCACCTCGGAGAATGCGGCCGAGTTGACCTTCATGTCCATCAGCATCGCCGAGCGACGCAATACCAGTTCAAGTTCTTCGGTGGAGTAGAACTCGAGGTGGCCGGTGAACCCGAAGCGGTCCCGCAGGGGCCCTGGAAGTAGCCCGGCCCGGGTGGTGGCGCCGACCAGGGTGAATGGCGGCAGGTCCAACGGGATGGCTGTTGCGCCCGGCCCTTTGCCGACGATGATGTCGACCCGGAAATCTTCCATCGCCATGTACAGCATTTCCTCGGCCGGCCGGGACATGCGGTGAATTTCGTCGAGGAAGAGTACCTCGCCGTCGGTCAGCGAGGAGAGAATGGCCGCGAGGTCGCCGGCGTGCTGGATAGCCGGACCGGAGCTGATGCGCAGGGGCGCGTTCATCTCGGCAGCGATGATCATGGCCAGGGTGGTCTTGCCAAGGCCCGGCGGGCCGGAGAGCAGGACGTGGTCGGCTGTTCGGCCGCGCAGCCGCGAGGCTTCCAGGACCAGGGAGAGCTGCCGGCGGACCCGTTGCTGCCCGACAAAGTCATCGAGGTTTTTGGGTCGCAGCGCCGCTTCCACCGCCCGGTCCTCTGGATCCCCGGTGGGTGAAACAACCGGGGCCTCCTCCCCCGCCGCGTCGTCGCGGGCCATCAGCTGACCCGGCTCCGCGCCGAGGCCCGGGCGCCGTCCTGGCCGAGTCTGCGCAGGGTGAGTTTCAGGATGTCACCCACGTTGCCGGACGCGGCCACCTCTGGTGCTTCGGCCGTCGCCGCGTCTATCGCGGTGGTTGCGTCCTTCTCCGACCAGCCGAGCCCCATCATTGCCGTCAGGACCTGTCCCTGCCAGGCGTTCTTCGGCGGGGCCCCGGCGGTGCCGAGCGGAACGAGTTTGTCGGCCAGTTCGAGGACAATCCGGCGGGCGCCCTTCGGGCCGATTCCCGGGACTTTACTGAAGGTCTTGTCGTCACCCGAGGAGGCAGCAACCCGGATGGCTTCCGGTGCGTGGACGGCCAGCACGGCCAGTGCCAGCCGTGGCCCGACTCCGCTGACGCCGAGCAGCGTCTCGAACACCTCGCGCTGGTCTGCCTCCTCGAACCCGAACAGTGTCATGGAGTCCTCACGGACAATCATCGCGGTGAAGACTTGCGCTTCCTGTCCGGTGCGCAGGGTGGCGAGGGTCTGCGGGGTGGCCAGGATCTGCATGCCAAACCCATTGACGTCCAGCACGGCCGAGTTGAGGCCAACGTGGCTGACGGTGCCGCGGAGGGAACTGATCATGCGCGCTACTCCAAAATTTCTATCCGAACATATCTACGAACAGCGTACTGGTTCCTGCCGGCTTTTCCGGATGCGCCACACCGTCGGGCTACCTGCGCCGTCGGGCTTTCGCCTCGGCTTCAGCCCAGATCCGCTGCGCGGCCGTGGCGTTGCCGCCGCCGGCCGACGCCCGGTTGGCGGCAACACCTTGCCGCCAGGCGTGGGTGATGGCCAGGGCCAGAGCGTCAGCGGCATCGGCTGGTTTGGGCGCCGTATCGAGCCGAAGGATTTTGGTGACCATCTTGGTGACCGCTACCTTGTCTGACTGCCCGTTACCGGTGACAGCCGCCTTCACCTCGGTGGGGGTATGAAGGGCCACCGGGATACCACGCCGGGCGGCCGCGACCATGACGACGCCGGAGGCCTGGGCGGTGCCCATGACGGTACTCACGTTCAGCTGGCTGAACACACGTTCGACGGCGAGCACGTCGGGTGCGTGGGTATCCAGCCAATCGTCGACGGCGTCGGAAATCACGAGCAGCCGACGGTCCAGTAACTGGTCGGCGGGGGTGCCGACCACTCCGACGGCGACGAGCGTTGACCGGCGGTTGGGTTCAATGTCGACAACTGCCAGCCCGCAGCGGGTCAGCCCCGGGTCCACTCCCATCACGCGCAGGGTCATGCGGCAGCCCGGCGATGATGCGACTGGGCGGGAAGGTTTGCCACTGGGTTTAGTCGTCGCCGTCCAGCTCGGCGAGCACCTCGTCGGAGAGGTCGGCGTTTGAGTAGACGTTCTGGACGTCGTCGAGGTCCTCGAGTGCGTCAACCAGGCGGATGAACTTGCGGGCGCCGTCAGCGTCGAGCTCCACCTGCATTGAGGGTACGAACTCGGCCTCGTCGGTGTCGTAGTCGATCCCGGCTTCCTCAAGACCCGCCACCACGGCGCGGAGATCCTGCGGTTCTGAGATGACCTCAAAGCGGCCGGCTGTTTCCTTGACCTCTTCGGCGCCGGCGTCCAGCACGGCGAGGAGAAGATCATCCTCGGTGAGTTCGCCGCTTGGCAGTGTAACCACGCCCTTGCGGGTGAAGAGGTAGGACACCGATCCCGGGTCGGCCATTGAGCCGCCGTTGCGGGTGACCCCTAACCGGACTTCCGAAGCGGCGCGGTTCTTGTTGTCGGTCAAACATTCGATGAGCAGGGCCGAGCCCTGCGGCCCGCGGGCCTCATACATTATGGTCTGGTATTCGACGGCGTCGCCCAGCAGACCGGCGCCGCGTTTGACGGCACGGTTGATGTTGTCGATCGGCACGGACGTCTTCTTCGCCTTCTGCACCGCCAGTTCAAGACCAGGGTTGCCGGCCATATCGGCGCCGCCCGCACGGGCGGCGACCTCAATATTCTTGATCAGTTTGGCAAAGGATTTGGCGCGCTTCGCATCAATCGCGGCCTTCTTGTGTTTGGTTGTTGCCCATTTAGAGTGCCCCGACATGATCTACCGTTCTCCTTACGATCATCTGCATAAACAATTCGTGAATCCGCCGCTCCCCGGTTACCTCGGGATGAAAGCTCGTGGCGAGTAGGTTCCCCGACCGCACCGCAACAATCCTAGCGACCCGGTTCGAATCGGGATGCTGCCCCGTGAGACCGGCTGGCTGCGCTGGTACCTGCGCGAGGACCTCGACCGAGGGACCCACCCGCTCGACCCAGGGCGCCCTGATGAATACCGCGTGGACCGGCTGGACCTTCCCGGAGCGCTCCGGAGCCAACCCCGAGAACTCGAGCTCCGTTTCGAAGGAGTCCCGTTGCCGCCCAAAAGCGTTGCGGCGCACCACGATGTCCAGCCCGCCGAGGGTTTGCTGCGGGCGGCCCTGCAGGTCGGTCGCCGGGTCGGCGATGGCATCGGCGAGCATGATCATCCCCGCGCAGGACCCGTACACCGGCAGGCCCGCACTGATGAGCTCACGAAGTGGCTCTGCCAGGTCGAAGGCGCGGGTCAGCTTGTCGATGGCAGTCGATTCGCCGCCAGGAATGATGAGGCCGTCAAGTCCGGCCAGCTCGCCGGGCCGGCGAATAGCGCTCGCCCGTCCGCCGAGGGACTCGACGGTGCGGATATGTTCCCGCACGTCACCCTGGACGGCCAACACGCCGATATGCACGCCGGATGTGTCCGGTGCGGGGAATGTGGTCATCTGACCATTCTAGGTTGGGGTGCACGTCAGAGGATAAACCGCCGCCCTGACTGCGATAAGTTAGGTTCCATGTTTCCCTTTAGTGTGCTGGTCGGTAAGGCCGTGCGCCGCATCTCGCGGTTGCGTGGCGGAGGCTCGGCGCTGCCGGGCCTCGTGGTCGAGAAAATCGATCCGGGGTTCATGGGTCGCGCCCTGACCGGTCTGCCCCATGGGGTGGTGGTGATCAGTGGAACCAATGGGAAGACGACCACCACAAAGATGGTGGTGGAACTGCTGCAGGGCCAGGGCCTGACGGTGTTCACCAACCGGACCGGCAGCAATTTTACCCGCGGGGTTGCCGCCGCGCTGTTGGGCGACGTGAACTGGCGGGGCAGGCTCAAAGCTGACATCGCCGTGCTGGAACTGGATGAGGCGCATGCAGTCCACTTCGTGAAACTGGTACCTCCTACTCATTGCCTTCTGTTGAACGTGCTCCGCGACCAGCTCGACCGTTTTGGTGAGATTGACCAGACCACACGGTTGTTGGAACAGATCGCCGCGAAGACCACTGGCACAGTCGTCTTGAACCGTGAGGATCCCCGGGTGGCCGGAATCGCCTCCACCGTGTCGAACGCAAAGATCGCCTACTTCGGTCTCGATTCCTCGTTGCGCAACACCTTCCCCAACGACGACGAACTGCGCAGCGACATTGGCGTCGCTCCCCCCTCAAGCCTTCCCGCTGACGTCATCCTGGAACACGTCGACGGTAACTCGGCGTCCTTCCTGGTCGACGGCGAACTGACCAGCGTGGACCTGCGGCTTCGTGGCGTCTACAACATCTTCAATGCCGCAGCCGCCCTGGCCACCGCGCGGACCGTCCTGGGTGACGCCATCAACCGGGCGGCCCTGTTCGCCTCCCTGGCCACCGTTGAGCCGGCCTTCGGGCGCGGCGAGTCGCTCGTGGTGGACGGCAAGCCGTTGGAACTGGTGCTGGTGAAGAATCCCAGCGGGTTCCGGCTGGGGCTGAAATCGTTCGATGCCACCGGCTACGCCACCATGATCGCGATCAACGACAATTACGCCGACGGTCGGGACATGTCCTGGTTGTGGGACGTCGACTTTGATTCGCTTGGTCTGGCTGGAGTGGAAATGGTCAGCGGCGTCCGTGCGTATGACATGGCTTTGCGGTTGAAGTACGACGACGTCGAGGTGCGGGCTGTGGAGCCCGACACAACGGCTGCGCTCCGGGCGTTCATCAGCTCAACCTCTGACCAGCCGAAACGGATTTTCTGCACCTACACGGCCATGCTCGCGGTCCGGCGCGACCTCTCCAAGATCACGACAGTCGAGGTGGTTTCCTGATGACCAAAGGCACCCTTAACATCCTTCAGCTCTACCCGAAGGAAATGAACATCTATGGCGATTGGGGCAATGTCCTGGTCCTGAAGCAGCGGCTGACCTGGCACGGGTATACCGCGAACATCCTCGAGCACAGCGCTGGCGACGAGTTCCCCGACGACGTCGACCTGATCATCGGCGGCGGTGGGCAGGACAGTGGACAACTGGTCATCCAGCAGGACCTGCAGGCCATCGCGCCGAGGCTCAGGGAGCTCGCCGAGGATGGTCTGCCCATGCTGGTGATCTGCGGGCTGTATCAACTGTTTGGAAAGTTCTTCAAGACCCACGACGGGACGATCATCCCGGGCATCGGAATCCTTGACCTCGAAACTCATGGGACCAACGAACGCCTGATCGGCAATGTGGTGGCGGACAGCGAGGAGTTCGGCGAGATCCACGGGTATGAGAACCACAGTGGCCAAACCCACCTGGGTGCTGGCGTCAGGCCGCTGGGAACTGTCACCAAGGGTGCTGGCAACAATTCGCAGGACGGGCACGAGGGTGCACGCCACCTGAACGTTGTTGCGAGCTATCTGCACGGATCGTTGCTCCCAAAGAATCCCGCGATCGCCGACTTCCTGCTGCGGAAGGCTGCCGAACGGAAGTTCGGGTCATTCGAGCCGGCTGATCTGGACGATAGTCTCGCCGATTTGGCCCGCCGGCATGCAGGGGCGCGACCCCGCTAGAGTCGCCCGCCGGGATCATCTGTCGTTGGCGAGGTCCCAGGGGTGGGCGCCGTCGGCCACCGCACCGAAGGTGTCGACAACCGCGCCGATTCGGTCGCTGACCTCAGCTTCCCGTTCCGGGGAGGTGCAGGTGCCGGGCACCTGGTTCGGTCCCAGCGCGCACCAGCGATACGGGTCGCTGACAATGATCGACGGCAGCCAGGCCAGGTCGCTGACGCTCCAGTCGCCGTCGGTTTCGGCGAATTGGGCCCTGATCATCAGCCCCTCATTATTGACGGCGTGAACGGGAGACAATTCACTGACACCGTTGCCGAGCCCGTAAACAATCCAGGTGTCGTTGTATTTTTCGATCGGCAGCACCGAGTGTGTGTGGTGGCCGTAGATGAAGTCGACCTCACCGCTATCGGCCAGGGCGTGGGCTACCTCCACCTGTTGCGCGTTGGGCAGCGTCGCATACTCGTCGCCGGCGTGGATGGCGGCGATGACGACGTCGGCCCCCTCCGCCCTGGCCTGCCGGGCCTTGGCAGTCATCACGTCGGCGTCGATCAGGTCCACCTGCCAGGGCTGTTCAGGGATCAGCCCGTTGAGACCGTAGGTCGCCTGAATGACAGCCACCCGTGCGGCGGGAGTTTCGAGGATCAGGACCTCCCCTGCGGCCGCCTCATCGGCGTAGGACCCGGTGTGTTCAAGCCCAACTCCGTCCAGCACGTCGAGCGTGCGGGTCAGACCCTCAGTGCCGGCGTCGATGGTGTGGTTGCTAGCCGTAGTGCAGGCGTCGTAGCCGACCGCCTTCGCAGCCTCAAGGATCTGGGGTGGCACGTTGAACTGCGGGTAGCCGCTGAACGGCCCCTCGGGGACCGCCACCGGGGTTTCCAGATGACAGATTCCAAGGTCGGCGTAATCGAGGTATTCGCGCTGCCCGGACAGCAGCGGCTCAAAATCAAACGGTACCGCTGCGCCCCCGGAGGCCTTGCCTCCGACGGCATCAGCCGCAGCCTGGTCCCAAAGGCCAGGGTGGAGCAGCAGGTCGCCAGTGGCCGCCACGCTGAAGCACCGGTCCGCGTCGCAGGGCGGACCCTTCCCGGGAGTGCTCTCGGGGGTTGGTTCGGCGACCGGCGAAGGCGTTGCTGGGCTGCCGGACGTCGGAGCGGCAGCCGTCGTCGTCGGACCCTGGCCCGCTGTACCGCCCTGCCCATCCGGGGCCTGCCCATCCGGGGTACCGCCATCCACTCCGGAGCAGCCGCTGAGGAGCCCGACGCCAAGCGCCAGTGCGGCGACCCTGCGTGGCACAGCTCTCATTTGCGACTCCTTTGACGGCTATCCCCATGATAGGCGCCGCGACCCAACCCGGCGCAGGGTCGCCTCGGGTGTTTTCGGGGGCCGGGGTGCTGCGGAGCTGACCACCCATGTGTAAGGGTTAGTTGTTATGAGCAACCCCTTCCTTGCACCCAGCACCCTGCCGTATCAGCTTCCACCGTTTGGGTTGATCCAGGATGACCACTACCTGCCGGCCTTTGAGACGGGTTTCGCCGAGCATCTCGCCGAGATCGATGCGATCGTCTCCGCGCAGGAACCAGCGGACTTCGAGAACACCATCGTGGCCCTTGAGCGGGCTGGGGAAACCCTGCGCCGGGTGTCACTGGTGTTCTACAACAGCTCGTCCTCCCACTCGACTCCCGCGATTCAGGAGCTCGAAACCGAGGTGGCGCCACGTTATGCCGCTCATCAAGACAACATCTTCCTGAATCGCGGACTGTTTGAACGGGTCAGCGCAGTGTCCACTGATGGGCTGGATGCCGAGGCGGCACGCCTGGTCCAGGAATACGTGAAACGGTTTATCAGCGCAGGCGCCCAACTCGACGACGAAGCGCAGGACAGGCTCCGGGCGTTGAACACCGAACTGTCCCAACTCAGCACCGACTTCCAGCAGCGGCTGTTGAAGGACACCAACCGCTCAGCACTGCTGATTGACACGGCTGAAGAACTGGACGGCCTCTCAGCGGATGACATTGGCTCAGCTGCCGCAGCAGCCGAATCGGCCGGCCACCCGGGAAAGTACCTGCTGACCCTGATTCTGCCAACGGCCCAGCCTGCGCTCGAGACTCTCACCAACCGTGCGACGCGTCAGCGCCTGCATGAGGCGTCAGTGAACCGGGGCTTCGCAGACAACGAATACGGCACGCTAACCATCGCCGCACGAATGGCAGAGCTGCGCGCCGAACGGGCCGCGCTTTTGGGCTTCGACAGCCACGCCGCGGCTGCCACGGACGACCAGACAGCCCCGTCGCTCGACGCCATTCACCGGATGCTGGGGCAACTGGCCCCGGCGGCGGTTCGTAACGCACGGGAAGAGGTGGTGGAGCTGGAGGCCGCCGCCGGTCACCCGATCGAGGCGTGGGACTGGGCGTATTACTCCGAGAAGGTACGCGCCGCCAAGTTTGACGTCGACCTCGCTTCGCTGCGTCAGTACTTCGAGTTGGAGCGAGTCCTGCAGGACGGGATATTCTTCGCCGCCAACCGATTGTACGGACTGACCTTCACCGAGCGGGACGATCTGGAGGGTTACCACCCAGAGGTACGGGTCTGGGAAGTCAAGGACGCCGACGGCGAAGGGCTGGGCCTGTTCCTCGGCGACTATTACACCCGGGACACCAAGAATGGCGGGGCCTGGATGAACTCCTTCGTGGAGCAGTCGGCACTGAACGGCACCCATGCCGTAGTCATCAACAACCTCAACGTTCCCAAGCCGCCCGCCGGCGAGCCGACCCTGCTGACTTTCGATCAGGTGGTGACCACGTTCCACGAGTTCGGGCACGCACTGCACGGATTGTTCTCCTCGGTCACCTACCCCACGTTCTCGGGGACCAGTGTGCCGCGGGACTTCGTCGAGTATCCGTCGCAGGTTAACGAAATGTGGATTCTGTGGCCCGAGGTGGTCGCCAACTACGCCAAGCATTACCAGACCGGTGAAGCGCTGCCGGCGGAGACCGTCGATAAGCTGCTCGCCGCGCAGACCTGGGGCGAAGGCTTCGCAACCACGGAATACCTGGGCGCGGCGTTGCTCGACCTGGCCTGGCACGCGATTCCGGCGGGGACCACGGTTGCTGATCCGGTCGCCTTTGAGCGGGAAGCGCTCACCTCAGCAGGACTCGACTTTTCCCCGGTCCCGCCTCGGTACCGCACCGGCTATTTCAAGCACATCTTCGCGGGTGGGTATTCGGCTGCCTATTACGCCTACATCTGGAGCGAAGTGCTGGACGCTGACACGGTCGAATGGTTCAAATCCTCAGGCGGCATGACCCGCGAAAACGGTGACCATTTCCGGACCGAGCTGCTCTCCCGCGGCAACAGCATCGACCCGTTGCAGGCGTTCCGCAACTTCCGCGGCCGCGACGCCCTGCTTGAGCCGCTGCTGACTCGCCGAGGGCTGGTCTAAGTCACCATGGTCACCATCGCGGCGTGCCAGCGCCTGCAACGTTCCTGGTTTGCCGCGTTGTCCTCGGCGACGGGGGGACGCACCTTCACGACCCACGGGTCCGACTGGGTGTGGCTGCCAGCGCGCCGCGAACTGATCCTGCTCTTTCCGCAGGAAATCTCTCCGGCAGGGATTCGGCCCGCGTTGGCCGAGGGTGTCCGCCTGGGGGCCCACACGGTGGGCGCCTGGCTGGGCGGCGGTGTCAAGGGCGCGCCACTGACCGGGCTGGGATTCAGCCCAGGCTGGCAGCCCTGGTGGATGGCTGCGCCAGTTGAGGAGCCAGCCGGGTACGACGACGCCGCCGCGGTCCTTTCCACCGAGGTCCCCGAATATGGGGGGCCACTGGCGCAAGAACTCAGGGTGGTGCGGTCCCAGCCCCGGCAGGCGTGGCACGCCGTGGCGCGGGTGGATGGCACGGTTGCCGGGGCCGGGTATTCGTTCTACCCATCGGGGGTTCCCGGGCTCCGAGGATTGGGCGGCATCTTCAACATGGAGGTGCTTCAGGAGTATCAGCGGCACGGTCTGGGCAC
This sequence comes from Arthrobacter sp. TB 23, assembly GCF_000294595.1. NCBI lineage: Bacteria > Bacillati > Actinomycetota > Actinomycetes > Micrococcales > Micrococcaceae > Arthrobacter > Arthrobacter sp. TB 23. The sequence goes on from NZ_ALPM01000054.1 coordinate 65,416, forward strand.
CGCGCTGCTGAGCAGGCTCGCCAAAGCTGCTGCCGCCTCAGGCGCCGAGCATCTCGCGCTGAACGCGACCCCACAGGGTTATGAACTGTACTCACAGCGGGGTTTTGAACTGATCGGCAGAGGCCAGACCTACTGGCTGCAGCTGTAGCAACCAAAAGAGCGGACCACCAGAATCTGGTGATCCGCTCTATTGTTCTCTGGAACCTGGGTGTTTACCAGCCGCGCTCAGCGAGGCGGTGAGGCTCAGGGATTTCGTCCACGTTGATGCCGACCATCGCTTCGCCGAGGCCACGGGAGACCTTGGCGATCATCTCGGGATCGTCGTGGAAGGTGGTGGCCTTCACGATGGCCGCGGCGCGTTCCGCCGGATTACCTGACTTGAAGATACCCGAGCCGACGAACACGCCGTCAGCGCCAAGCTGCATCATCATTGCTGCATCGGACGGTGTGGCAATGCCACCCGCGGTGAAGAGCACAACGGGGAGCTTACCGGTCCGGGCAACTTCCTTGACCAGATCGAACGGAGCCTGAAGTTCCTTGGCGGCGACATACAGTTCGTCCTCGGCCATCGAGGACAGGCGGGAAATCTCCGACCGGATTTTCCGCATGTGCATCGTGGCGTTGGAGACGTCGCCGGTGCCGGCCTCGCCCTTGGACCTGATCATTGCGGCACCTTCATTGAGGCGGCGCAGCGCCTCGCCGAGGTTGGTGGCACCGCAGACGAAGGGAGCGGTGAACTTCCATTTGTCGATGTGGTTGGCGTAGTCAGCCGGGGTCAGGACCTCGGACTCGTCAATGTAATCGACGCCAAGGGACTGCAGCACCTGCGCCTCAACAAAGTGGCCGATTCTCGCCTTTGCCATCACCGGAATGGAGACAGCCGCAATGATGCTGTCGATCATGTCCGGATCGCTCATTCGGGACACGCCACCCTGCGCACGGATGTCGGCGGGTACCCGCTCGAGCGCCATGACGGCGACGGCGCCCGCATCTTCGGCGATGCGCGCCTGCTCTGCGGTGACCACGTCCATGATGACGCCGCCCTTGAGCATTTCTGCCATGCCGCGCTTGACCCGGCTACTGCCGGTCACGGGCGCGGTTGTCGAATTTTCTTCAACGGTGGACACAATTCGCCCCTAAGTTAGGTAAAAGATAACAATTAATAATACGCCCGCGGATGGACCGGATCTGCCGTTAGCGGGTCTCGTTGGCTGCCATCGCCTGTTTGTGCACAGCCACCACTCGCTGGATCACCGTTGCAACGCTTGCGAGAGCCAGCAGGATCAGGACGGTGAGCAGGAAACCATGCGGCAGCCCGAGACCGGTCAGGCCGGTTACTACCAGGACCGACACCAGCCGTTCAGCTCGCTCCGCGATCCCCACGTTGGCCGTGAAGCCCAGAGATTCGGCCTTCGCCCGGGCATAGGAGACCAGCATGCCGAGGACCAGACAGGCCAAAGCTGCAGTGGCGATGGGTGTGTTGTTGCCGTCTCCAAAGAACCAGATGGCGACCCCGGCGAACAGGGCGCCGTCGGCAATCCGGTCAAGGGTTGAGTCGAGGAAGTTCCCCCAGGTCCCCCCGGTGCCTTTGATGCGGGCCATGATGCCGTCGACCAGGTCCGAGAAGACGAAGAGAGTGATGAAGACGGTGCCCCAGAACAGTTCACCCATCGGGTAGAAGACGAGAGCGCCGATCACCACGCCGAGCGTGCCAACGATGGTTACCGTGTCGGGCGAGACTCCCCATTTGAGCAGGAGCCTGGCGAGTGGACTGAACAGGGTGGTGAAGAACCTGCGTGCATATTTATTCAGCACCGGTGCCACCAGCGTTCTCGGCCCGCGGCCAACCTGCGGCCATCTGCGTTCTGACTTCGTCCAGGGTCTGGGTGATGGCCTTGGTTTGCGCGATGATTGGCAGGAAGTTGCCGTCCCCACCCCACCGTGGGACCACGTGCTGGTGCAGGTGGGCTGCGATGCCTGCACCGCCGGTCACCCCCTGATTCATCCCGAGATTGAATCCGGTGGGTTTGGCTACGTCGCGCAGCACCCGCATGGCCGTCTGGGTGAGTTCGGCGATCTCGACGGTTTCGTTGCTGTCGACGTCGGTGTAGTCCGGGACATGGCGGTAGGGGCAGACCAGGAGGTGGCCCGGGTTGTAGGGGAACAGGTTCAGGATCACGTAGGCATAGGTGCCCCGGTGCACGATGAGTGACTCCTCGTCGGTGCGGGACGGAGCGACGCAGAAGGGGCAGTCGTCCTTGTCTTTGAACTGTGACTGCCCGCCCTTGATGTAGGCCAACCGATGCGGAGTCCAGAGGCGCTGAAAAGCGTCAGGTACGCCACCAATCTCGAAATCGTCGGTCACACCGTCATCGCCGGGATAACGCCCGTCGGCGTTTTGCCCGTCAGCCCCCGTAGCACTCTCCATACGTTTTACTTGTCCCGATTCCGGACAGCTTCGACAATGCGTCGGACTGCCTCGTCGACCGGCACCTGGTTGTCCTGGCTGCCGTCCCGGAACCTGAAGGATACGGCCCCGGCGTCCTGGTCGTCACCGCCGGCGATCAGCACAAACGGAACCTTTTCCTTGCTCGCGGTGCGGATCTTCTTGGGGAACCGATCAGTGCCAATGTCCACTTGTGCGCGGATGCCTTCGGCTTTGAGCTTGTCAACGACGTCGAACAGGTACTCGTTGAAGGCTTCAGCGACCGGGATGGCGAGTACCTGGACCGGGGCAAGCCAGGCCGGGAACGCGCCGGCGTAGTGCTCGGTAAGGACACCCATGAACCGTTCGATGGAGCCGAACAGTGCACGGTGGATCATCACTGGTCGCTGGCGGGTGCCATCCGCGGCCTGGTATTCGAGCTCGAACCGCTCCGGCAGGTTGAAGTCCAGCTGGATGGTGGACATCTGCCAGGTGCGACCGATGGCATCCCGGGCCTGGACAGAAATCTTGGGACCGTAGAACGCCGCTCCGCCGGGATCAGGCCGCAGTTCCAGACCCGAGGCTTCGCCCACCTCGGCGAGGGTCCGGGTAGCTTCCTCCCAGATATCGTCGGAACCTACCGACTTTTCAGGGTTCTTGGTGGAAAGTTCCAGGTAAAAATCATCCAGCCCGTAGTCCTTGAGCAGTCCGAGAACAAAGTTGAGCGTCTCGGTGAGCTCGTCCTTCATCTGTTCGCGGGTGCAGTAGATGTGGGCGTCGTCCTGGGTCATGCCACGGACGCGGGTCAGGCCGTGCACCACACCCGATTTTTCATACCGGTAGACGGAGCCGAACTCGAACATCCGCAGCGGCAGTTCGCGGTAGGACCGACCGCGGGACTTGAAGATCAGGTTGTGCATGGGGCAGTTCATCGGCTTGAGGTAGTAGTCCTGGCCCGGCTTGCGCACCGTGCCGTCCTCATTGAGTTCCTCGTCGACGTGCATTGCCGGGAACATACCGTCGCGATACCAGTCCAGGTGGCCCGACACCTCGTAGAGGTGTCCCTTGGTGATATGCGGGGTGTAGACGAACTCGTAGCCGGCGTCGACGTGACGCTGACGCGAGTAGTCTTCCATCGCCTTGCGGATGATTCCGCCCTTGGGGTGGAACACCGGCAGGCCGGAACCGAGCTCATCTGGGAACGAGAACAGGTCCAGCTCGGTGCCGAGTTTGCGGTGGTCGCGGCGCTCGGCTTCGGCGATACGTTCCTGGTAGGCCTTCAGCTCGTCTTTGGTGGGCCAGGCGGTCCCGTAGATGCGTTGCAGCTGCTGGTTCTTTTCGCTTCCACGCCAGTAGGCTGCGGCGGACCGGGTCAGGGCGTACGCGTTCGAAATGAGTTTGGTGTTCGGCAGGTGCGGACCGCGGCAGAGGTCCTTCCAGACGACGTCGCCGCTTTTGCGATCGATGTTGTCGTAAATGGTCAGTTCGCCGGCACCGACCTCGACTGACGCGCCGTCGTCGTCGGTGATATCGCCCGAACCGCCCTTGAGGCCGATCAGTTCCAGCTTGTACGGCTCGTCGGCCATCGCTTCGCGGGCTTCAGCCTCGGTTGCGACCCTGCGAACAAACAGCTGGTTGCTGTTCACGATTTTCAGCATCATCTTCTCAAGCTGCTTCAGATCGTCGGGAGTAAAGGGAGCCTCAACGTCGAAGTCGAAATAGAAGCCGTCGGTGATGTACGGGCCGATACCCAGTTTGGCGCCTGGGCGCAGCTGCTGGACAGCCTGTGCCATAACGTGTGCTGCCGAGTGGCGCAGCACTTCCAGACCCTCGGGCGAACCGATCGTGATGGGCTCCACCTGGGCGTCGGCGGGGATTGGCTGATCGAGATCCACCAGTTCCCCATTCACCCGGACGACGACGACGTCGCGGCGTTCGGCGAACAGGTCAACGCCGGAAGTGCCCGTGGTCACCTGGTGCTCTTCGCCGTCGACGATGAGGGTGATATGGGAGGGCGCTGACACAGTGGTCTCCTAGCAAAGGTGGGACGGCGGGTTAACTCTCTGATGGTATCCGCTGTGCTGGACGCGACCAACAACCTTGCTAGCGCGCGCCGGTGCTGAACCGCGAAAGTGTCAGTAGGATCAACTCATGAAACCTCAGGTCTCAGTCATCACGCTGGGCGTCCGCAACCTTGAAACGGCTTACAACTTCTATGCAAAGGCCCTGGGTTGGGACCCTCTGGTTTACGTTCCTGATGAGGTTGCGTTCTTCCAGGTGGGTAATGGTCTGGTGCTGTCCCTCTTCAGGGGTGACCATCTGGCCGCCGAAGCCGGGAATATTGGGCACGGTCCAGTTGCGCCTCCGCTCACCCTGGGCCACAACGTGGATTCCCCCGAAGAGGTGGATACCGTCCTCAATGCCGCTGTTGCCGCAGGAGCAGAACTGATTGCCGAAGGGACGGCGATGAGCTGGGGCGGTTATTCAGGGTATTTCGCGGATCCTGATGGCTTCCACTGGGAGGTCTGCCACAATCCGGGGCTATCAATCGCCGACGACGGCACCGTGTCACTCCGCGAAATCGTCTGACCTGCAGCGACCTGAAAACACTGTTCTGAGAACACTGTTCGTCCTGCGGAATCTAAATGATCCCGTACGTGTTGCACACTGTGCAGGGCAAAATCGACCCTGCACCCAACAACTTCAGCCTTCCGTCTGAAGGTTTCGACAACTTACGAAGGAGCACCGTGGACTACACTCCCGATGCCGGCACGATCACCATGTTCTCAACCAGCTGGTGCGGCTACTGCCGTCGGCTCAAGAAGCAGCTCGATGCCAAGGGGATCGGCTACACCGAGATCAATATCGAAGAGGTAGAAGGCACCGCAGCACTGGTGGAATCCCTCAACGGCGGCAACCAGACGGTCCCGACGGTGTTGTTCCCTGACGGCACGGCGGCAACGAATCCTTCGGTGTCGGACGTAATGGCAAGGATCGCTAGCTAGCCCAGTCGGCTATTTCTCTCCCATTCCCTCTGATACCACCGTGATTCACAGCGCTAGAAGGGTGGTGGATCGGGGAGCGTGGTGTAGGTTTTGCCGGTCAGTGAGGTGGCGGTGAGGATGCCGGGGTCAGGCTGGTGGTAGTGCCAGTAGCCTTCTGTTTTGAGTTTGTGGTGTTTGCGGCAGAGGGCGGCGAGGTTGTCGTAGCTGGTGGTGCCGCCCTGGTGCCAGGGGATCGTGTGGTCGAGATCGCAGGCCGGGGCTGGCCGGTTGCAGCCGGGGTGGCGGCACGTTTTATCCCTGACGAGTATGGTCCGTCGGAGACTTTCCGGGACCGTATACCGTTCCCGGCCGACGCTGAGGACAGCACCCGTCTCCGGGTGGGTGAGGATCCGGGTGAACCCCTTGGCGTGGGCGGCAAGTTTCCGGGCGGTGTCCGGGTCGATCGGCCCGTACCCGGCGAGGTCGGCTGGTGCGTCGCCGCCGAGCAGGGTCATCACGGGTACGGTCACGAACACCACCGGGTGCACCCCCAGAACCGCCGCCAAATCCATCCCACCCGCACCGTTGTCTCCCGCACCGCCATCTCCAGAACCGCCGTTTCCCGCACTGCCGTCTCCAGTGCCGCCGTCTCCGGTGGTGCTGCCGTCGTGTTCAACGGGGTGGGCGCGGTTGGTTGGACTGGTTGCTGCCGCGCCGGGTTCGCAGTGGTGGGTGAGGAGGTCTCCGAGGAGGTCGGCTTTGAGTTGGGTGAGGGTGCGGTCTTCTTGCGGGTGTTGCAGGGCACGGGCCATGAAGGTGAGCCGGTGTTCGATGCCGCAGGCCTGTTCAGCGGGAAGATAGGCCGAGAACCAGGCCATGCCGTCGTGGGCGGGGGTGAGTTCCACGTGCCGGTCCTCAACGGCCGCGGCCTTGCGCGTGGTGATGGAATCGGGGTGGAGCTTTTCCCGGATCCGGTGGCAGAGGCTTTTCAACCGGGGTGGGGTCAGATGCGCTCCGCGTTGGAGGACTTGATCCTCGAACCCGGCCAGCACCTCGGCCGGTAGGAACAGGGCTTCGTCGGCGATGATCTGGGCTTGCCGGATAGAGATCACACCCGCGCCCAGGGACTGGAGGGTTTTCGGGAGGTCCAGGGCCAGGGTCAGGCTGTGACCCAGTAACCGGTGCGCGGCCCGCCCGGAAATGTTCAGTAACGGCGCTAGTTCCTCGACGGTGAGGGTGAACCCAAGCCCTGTGCCGATGCCCTGCCGGGACGAGGCCCGGGACGCAGCGAGGCTTTGCACTTCGCGGTGCAGATCAGCGATCAGTTCGGCCTGCCGGGAAGCGGCCCACGACGCCAACCGATCCACCGCCTGCAACAAGTCCGAGATCCCCGCCACCGGATCCGACGCTTCGTCAGATGGTC